>JBEIIK010000015.1:0-28688 GCA_040380835.1 Ignavibacteria bacterium
ACCGTTGATACCCGATGATGTGCGCAAAGCGCTTCAATTGCAGCGCAGATCGATAGATCTGATCGAACAGCATTTAGACGTAGATTTTGGTCGAGCTGTAGAATTATTGTCGGATGCCGGATCAATTGTTGCGTCGGGAGTCGGCAAATCGGGATTCATTGCCCGAAAGTTCGCAGCATCGCTGACAAGCCTAGGATGCCCGGCTACCTTCGTACACGCAGTTGATGCCTTACATGGTGATATTGGAGCCGTCGCACCCGGCACGGTTCTCGTCCTGTTCTCCAAAAGTGGTGATACACGAGAACTCGTTCATCTGCTTGATGTACTGAAGGATGAGCCGATCTCAATAATCTGCATATCGGCAAGAATATCATCCGCACTCGCCGAGCGCTCCCACATCACGCTTCTTGCCCCGATCGAGCAGGAGTATGATAGAATGAATATTCTTCCGACCGCCAGCACCACGGCTGCTTTGATCGTAGCTGATCTATTAGTAATGTCGGTTGCTCACGCTCGCCCGAACACCCAGGATGTTCTTTCCCGCACCCATCCAAGTGGTTCCATTGGTTCTCTGCTGGGGCAGCGAGTTAAGGACCATATGCATTGCGGCCATGATCTTCCGCTACTCGGGCAGGGGGCTTCCCTCGAAGAGGCAATCCATGTGCTCGATCGCCATGCTCTGGGGATCGTCTGTGTGGCGTCCGAGTCGGGAGTCTTGCTTGGAATTCTAACCGATGGAGATCTACGACGTCTTGTCGAACGTGGGGTAGATCTTACTTCGCAGAACGTTCAAGACGTAATGACTATGACGCCCGAAACTATCACCTCAGATTCATCGCTCTACGATGCATTGCAGCGAATGGAATCGCGAGACCGCGCAATTGGCGTGCTTCCCGTTGTTGAGACCCTGTCGGGTGCTCTGTGTGGTGTGATCCGCCTTCATGACGTTGTGCGGGCCCAAATGGCAGGATAGGGGAGGGGGCCCTGTGCCGTTCCCTAGCGGATAGGTCGCGGCGGTGACTTTGTGATCCTCTGTTCCGAGGCGCGCGTTCGTTGCTTCTTTGCAGATCGGGCCGACGCGTCAGTTTTGGTTTTGGTACGACGTTCCAACGCGATGCGTGCATTCTCCTTCTTCCTCACGGCTCTGATCGAATCTCTGCGCTGCTGATCACGGACCGAATCCCGACGTACAGCCTCGGCACTGGCCGGAGTAACAACCTTCACGGAGGTGTTTGAAGCAGAAACTTCCGTGCGCGTGATAACGAGCTCGCGAAGCACCTCGCCCCTTTTTCCATAAACAGGAAGTGGCTTGCCATCACGCGAGAATTGAAGAGCACCGGCGTTGAAGATATTACCGATCGTAAAGCGTTTCATGGCGCTCCACCGATAGTCGTTCTCCGGTACGAGCATGGCCTTGAAACTGCGCGTCCCGTCAATTGTTAGTGTCAGCTCGGCGGTATCGGTTGCTACGGCGGTGAGAATCAAACTGTCCTGCTCGTCAATGGTTGACACATCGACGATCTCTGCCGGAACGGTCATTGCCGGAGTGTGCTGCGAATATTTCCAGTACCACCATAGCAGGACAGCCAGGATTACCACGCCCACGGCGATCCAGCGGCGTTTGCGCGGACTGCGAAGGATCGACGTTGTCAGATCGGAGCCTCGTCGCTTGACCTGCGAACCAGCCTCGCTAATGAAGGTTAGTATTGGTTCCGGCGTCCGAGCGCTGGTAGAGGCCGTCGATGTGAGTTCGGCAGTTTGACGCAGCCGGCTGGACGGAGTGTTTACTTCGCCATCTATGCAGTCGGCAATGAAGCGGCTGATTTCTGGCTGTGTTATGCCGAGCTCTGCGCCCAGGGTTCGGACGAACGAACGAACGTAGACCGACGGAAGAACGTTGTATGTGCCGGATTCAAGCGCCTGGATGTACGGTTCCCGTATCTTCGTTCTCTCGGCGAGCTCGAAGGTGGAAAGGCCGCGACGAAGGCGTTCCTGCTGTAACCGTTGCGCGAGTTGATCCATGTCCATGGATGGATCGTGTTCAAAAGGAAAGAGACAGCACAAATATCATGGAAAACACCTCTTGCGATACCATGAAAATGCGATGAAATCATGACGAATGAATACGATCACTGGACCGTGTTCCAGCATGGGGCCTATGTGGCCTTCGCATTCTCCGTGCTGCTCTTCGGAGCGCTGGCGTTTCGACAGGTACTGGACGACCTGGAGCTGCGCAGGCGTCGCTCCGGTGAGGACATCCTACTGCTGTACAGCGCTCCCGGAATTCTGTTTTCCCTGCTCGGTGTGCTGGCAACGATCGCAATTGGGATTGTATGCTTCAATACTCAGCCGCCGACGGTCTTCCGGCATGCTCTTCCGCTGGTAGGGGGCGTTCAGATGACTCAGATTCTGTTGCGTCTGCGCTTTCAGCGCACGCGCCTGCGCACCCAGAGTATCGTTGTCAGACCGCTCGTGCGTCCGGGTCCGGTGGTTGTGCCATACGATGAGATCACCAGGGTGGAGTTTGCCGGCGCCCGTTTCTGGGTCACGGTTCAGCTTGCCCACGGGCAGGGTCAGCACGTGGCCTTTCGTATTTTCCCGTCCCGGCGGGCAATTGTCGAACAGCGTCTGCGTCAGTCAACGTCGGCCATGTTCCACGAGCAAGGCCCGTAACGGTACCAGAACCAAACAATCACACATGAAAAACTCCATACGTATTGCCTCAGGTCAGGGCTTCTGGGGCGACCTCCAGAAAGCCCCCTTCGAACAGGTCACACGCGGTCCTATCGACTACCTTGTCATGGACTACCTAGCCGAAGTGACCATGTCGATCCTGCAAAAGCAGCGCATGCGCAACCCCGAACTCGGCTATGCCAAGGACCTGATCGATGTCTGCGAGCAGATCCTCCCAACGATCGTCGAAAAGGGCATTACGCTGATAACCAACGGCGGTGGCGTCAATCCTCTGGCGGCTCGTGACAGGATATTTGAGGTAGCCCGCAAGTTGGGTATCACAGGACTCAAGATCGGAGTTGTGCTCGGTGACGATATCCTTCCGGATATTGATCCACTGGTTGCTGCCGGACATGAGCTTCGGCACATGGAGACGGGCGAGCCGATCGCATCGGTAAAGGACAAGCTCCTGAGTGCCAATGTCTATACAGGTGCCTGGCCGGTGGTAGAGGCCTTGCGTGCCGGTGCACAGATCATCATCACGGGTCGCACCACCGATACAGGTCTGACACTTGCACCGATGATCCATGAGTTTGGATGGGGCGAGCACGACTGGGATCTGCTTGCTGCCGGTACCGTTGCCGGACACATCAACGAATGCGGAGCGCAGGCCACCGGCGGGAATTTCCTGGGTGACTGGCGGTCACTTCCTGAAATGGCCGACGTGGGCTTCCCGATCATCGAAGCCTATCGCGACGGAACGTTCGTTGTCACGAAGCACGAGGGTACAGGTGGGCGTGTCAGCCGTGAAACCGTTAGCGAGCAACTGTTGTACGAGATCGGTGATCCGACGTCCTACATCACACCTGACTGCATTGCCGACTTTTCGTCGATCTGCCTGGAGGATCTCGGCAACGACCGCGTTCGTGTGTTTGGGATCAAGGGGCGCCCCTATACCCCAACATACAAGGTCAGTGCTTCATACCTCGATGGATTTGTCGCCTTCGGGTCGCTGACATATTCGGCTCCGGATGCGTATGAAAAAGCCCAGGCCGCTGATCGCATCCTGCGTCAGAGACTGCAGATGCTTGGTCTATCCTTCGATGAGATCCGAACCGAGTACGTTGGCATGAACGCTTGTCATGGTGCTATCGCCCAGCCGATAGTCCCAAATGAAGTCATGATGCGCATCGGCGTGCGCGGACACGACCGGCGCAGCGTTGAGGCGTTTGCCAAGGAGATTGCTCCGCTTATTCTGACGGGACCGCCCAGCGTGACCGGATTCTCGGGTGGACGTCCGAAGCCCAGCGACGTGGTGGCCTATTTCCCGGCGCTGCTTGACAAGAGCGTAGTGAACATGAGTGTTCAGGTTGATGAGATGTAGAGCACTGTTCTGCGCGCTGATACTTGTCAGCTGCATGAGCTCGGCGCAGATCAACGACTCGCTGTATCTGTCTCGGGCAGAGTTCACCGATGCCGGCAGGACACGTTACACATTCACCGGTGGCACCCCACGTCGTGTGACGGATATCCAGATCCTTCCAACGGCGGTCATCGCAACTGCCTATACCGGACTTATCGTCGGACTGCAAGCGCAGATGTCCAGCTCCTGGTGGCAGCGTGGAGGGTCGTTTCACATCCAGGAAGATGGTGGTTACGCCCGCTACCTTGACAAAGCCGGACATTTCTTTACCGGGTTCACCATGAGTACCATCATGGGCGATGCCCTGATGGAATGCGGGTTCGACTACTCGACATCTACCTGGCTGGGAGCCTCTTTCGGTCTGGCCTATATGACAATGGTCGAGTTCCAGGACGGGTATGCCGTGACATGGGGCTTTTCACCATCTGATGCCATTGCCAATCTTACCGGGGCGGCATTCTACGCAGCCCGGAATCTTGTCCCCGAGTTGCAGAACGTGACGCCACGCTGGAGTTATGTCCCCGCTACTCTTGTTGGTGACCGGGCAACAACCGAGCGCCCCCTGACCATCTTCGACGACTACAACGCCACAACGTTCTGGCTGAACTTCAATGTCGAGAACATGCTCCCGGCCTCATGGGCGACGCACTGGCCGGACTGGATGACCATCAGCATAGGATACGGTTGTCGTGACTACGAGGTGCGAAGCACTCTGCCCGATGGATCTATGCTGCCGGTTAAGAGACGCATGATGATCGGACTTGACTACGATTGGCTTAAGATCATTCCTGAATCGTCCGTTGGTGCCCTCAACTACATCCGGCAGGGCCTTAACTATATCCGGCTTCCCGGGCCGACGCTGGAGTTCGGTGATGACGGCGTTCGATTTGGCGTACTCTACCCATTTGCTATCGTAGTGCCGATATGAGCACCACTGAGGCCAACGGCCGCGATGGAATCGTTCTGAGTGTGATCGTCCCGACGTTTCAGGAAGAGAAGCTGCTCGAGCAGACCCTTCTGGCCTTCGACCGGCAGTGGCGTGACGCACACATGGCGGAACTGATCATCAGTGACGGAGGCAGTACAGATTCCACTCTGCAGATCGCCGAACGTCATGCCGACGTGATCGTCCGTCATCGTGGGGATCGCAAACAGACAATTGCCGAGGGACGCAACTGTGGCGCTGAGGCTGCACGCGGCACCGTGATGGTGTTTATCAACGGAGATACCGTTCCTGCGTCGATTGATCAGTTCACTGAAGTGATCGAAGGCTTTGCCTACCGCCGCGGACCCTATGCCAGAGCATCGGCGCTGTCGTGCCATGTGCGCTTTCGCCCCGAAGAAGAGCGTCTGGCAGACAAGATTTTCCACCAGGTCTATAACGCTTACATCCGTCTTCTCACGGTCCTGCGCATCGGAGCCGGACGCGGAGAATGTCAGGTAATTCGAACAAAGATGTTCAAGGCGGTAGGGGGCTATAAGAACCACCTTGTAGCTGGTGAGGATTTCGACCTGCTTGCACGTGTCGGCATCAAAGGGCGCGTGCTCTTTGCTCCCGAACTACTCGTGTATGAGTCACCGAGGCGGTTCCGCAAGTTTGGGTATTTTCGTGTCCTCGTTTCGTGGACGATAAACTCACTCAGCGTTCTGTTTCGCGGACGTTCTCTGTCTGACGACTGGGAACCTGTACGGTAACCGGGTTCGCATCATTTTCACCGCATCCCAGTATGGACTATAAATCAGCCGGTGTTGACATTGAAGCCGGAGAGGCTCTCGTCGATGACATAAAGCCCTTTGTCAAGGCCACGCGCACGGCCGGGGTGCTGAGCGAGATCGGTCTGTTCGGTGGGTTCTTCGATGCACGTTTCCCTGAGCATCAGCATCCGGTGCTGGTGGCCAGTACCGACGGTGTCGGCACAAAACTCAACGTTGCCATCATGGCCGGTAAGCATGACACGGTTGGGCAGTGCCTTGTAAATCA
This sequence comes from Ignavibacteria bacterium, assembly GCA_040380835.1. Classification (GTDB taxonomy): domain Bacteria; phylum Bacteroidota; class Ignavibacteria; order Kapaibacteriales; family Kapaibacteriaceae; genus UBA10438. The sequence goes on from JBEIIK010000015.1 coordinate 6,078, forward strand.
CTGCGTGAACGATATCCTTGCCTGTGGTGCTCGCCCCCTGTTTTTCCTCGACTACTTTGCCACTGGCCGCCTAGAACGTGGTGTTGCCCGCGATGTCATCAAGGGTATGGCCGAAGCCTGTCTGCAGAACGGTGCGGCTCTGCTCGGCGGAGAGACGGCCGAGATGCCGTCGCTCTATAAAGACGGCGACTACGATGTGGCCGGCACCATCATCGGTGTGGTTGACAAGCCCCGGATTCTTAACGGCAGCCGCGTTGCTGTCGGGGACGTGCTCATCGGACTTCCATCAACCGGACTTCATACCAATGGTTACTCGCTGGCACGTGCGGCACTGTTTCCGTCCTATCGTGTCGATCAATACGTAGATGCCATCGGTATGACAGTGGCAGAAGCCCTTCTGGCAATTCACAGATCGTATCTGAATGTTATCTCGCCTCTGCTTGATGCGGATCTGATATCAGGTCTGTCGCACATCACCGGAGGCGGAATTGTCGGCAACACCTCGCGTATTCTCCAGCCGGGACAGTCACTGCAGATCGAATGGGGCTCATGGAACATTCCGGAGATCTTCCGTCTTGTGCAGCATGCCGGCAAGATCGAAGTCGAGGAAATGCGACATGTCTTCAACCTGGGCGTCGGGATGATCATGATCGTGCACCCCGACCGTGCCGACGAGGTTCTCAACGTCACGCGCGACGCCGGTTCATTCGTTCTCGGCCGCATAGCGACTGCCTGACGGTTGAAAGACGGCACCATGTTCGAGCGTGCAAGATCGATTCTGCGCGATGTCTTCGGACATGAGAGTTTTCGGGATGGCCAGGATGACATTGTCCGGGCGGTGCTCTCGGGACGTGATGTTGTTGGCGTGCTGCCAACAGGTGGAGGTAAGTCTGTCTGCTATCAGGTGCCGGCGCTGATCTTTCCGCACACAACACTGGTCATCTCGCCCCTTATCGCCCTGATGCAGGATCAGACCCAGCGTCTGGCCGAGCGTGGTGTTGCCGCTGCCTGCATTCATTCAGGCATGCCTGACGAGGTCATCAACGCGACATTGCGTCAGGCCCAGGCCGGAAAACTTAAACTTCTTTACGTGGCCCCGGAGCGTCTTGAATCGGTCGCGTTCCGGCGCGCATTGCAGCCCATACCACTGAGCCTGCTGGCAATCGACGAGGCACACTGCGTCAGTGAATGGGGCCACGATTTCAGGCCAAGCTACCGACGCATACCGACGATCTTCGATGTTCGTACCCGTGTACCAATGATCGCATTGACGGCCACGGCTACACCGGACGTGCGGCAGGATATTGCCGCATCGCTCGGCCTTAAGCACCACCTGGAGATCGTGCGGGGGTTCCACCGTCCGAACCTGACCTTTCAGGTGGAGATGACGGCCTCCAAGGTCGAGTTCATCACGCGGTACGTGCGAGCGCATCCTGCGGGGAGCACGATCATCTACTGTGGCTCGCGCCGACGTGTGGAAACCGTTGCCGATGAGCTTCGCAAGCGTGCAATCCGCGTCGAAGCCTACCATGCCGGCCTCATGTCGGCTAGGCGTGCTGAGGTGCAGGACAGGTTTATCTCGGGTGATATCGATGTGCTGGTGGCAACCAATGCCTTTGGTATGGGCATCGACAAGGCCAACGTGCGCAGCGTCATCCATTGCGATCTCACACAGACCGTAGAGGCCTACTATCAGGAGGCAGGCCGGGCCGGTCGTGATGGTAAACCGGCCGATTGTATCCTTCTGTACCAGTCTGAAGACCGCCGGCTGATGGACTTTTTCATCACCGGAACATATCCCGAGCCGAAGACGATCCAGGATGTGTATGGTGCCATCACACAGCGTCTGTCGGTACCCGTTGGCATGACTGCTACAGACCCTGTCATGGCTGATGCGACGAGTCTTGCCGCGAGTCTGCACATCTCTGTAGCACAGGCAGGGGGCGCACTGGCAGCACTGGAACGGGCAGGACTGATCGTCCGAACGTCGGCGATCGGCCGGGCACGCGTGGAGCTTCGCACCACGCATGCCCGGCTCGACGAATACGTCCTTGCAGCGCCGGTGGAACGTCGTCTTGCATCCGAGCTGATCGTGAGGCGTCTTCAGCAGATACCCGTCGGCAGCGAAGTAGAGCTGCCTCTTGGCGAGATGCTGCGTCGCAGCGATGTTGCCGCCGGCGAACTCGCCGCCGCACTCTCGGCCATGAATCTTGCTCAGATGATCCGATACCGGCCGCCGCAGTCTGGAGGCGGCATCCTGGTGCTTGGTCCGCGCCTGTCAGCAGTAGACCTACCGATTGACCATGCGGCCATTGCCGAACGCCGCCAGAGGGCCATTGCCAAGCTTGAGGTGATGATCGGTTATGCCGAGACACGTCAATGCAAACAGAACTTCATTCTTTCCTACTTCGGAGATGTAACGGGTATGCTTCGCTGCGGGCGCTGCTCGTCGTGTCTGGTCAGCTCTTCGACAAAGGAAATCTCCACACGTCAGGCACCCGTGATCAAGGCACTTATCAGCGCCGTCTGGCAGCTCAGGGGCAGGTTCGGACGTCATGTCGTTACGGACGTCGTGCGCGGCGTGCTCTCAGACAAGGTGCGAGAATATCGTCTTGACCGGGCGCAGAGCTGGGGCACCCTAGCCGAGCGTAGCAGAGCTGAAGTGCTGGAGGCGATCGACGAAGCACTCGACCGCGGATGGCTGGTGCGTACGGCCGATCTCTATCCGGTGATCGGGGTCACACAGCAGGGGTTGGAAAAGCTCGATAACCAGATCAGGCCGCTGGATCTGCGCCGCAGTACGCCCGGCACCCAGGCACTAACGACACCGGACCAGCGAGTGGAGCATTTCGCCGCTCTCTCAGCCATGCGTGAGCGTCTTGCAACGGCCTTGGGCGTCGGACCGCAGTCTCTGGTAACGGATGCCGAACTCGGGCAGCTGGCTCAGGACGCTCCAAAATCCTTCGCTGAACTCCGTCCCGGGGAACACGGCAGTGGAATCTTCATCGCCAGTCACGGGGCAGAGGTCCTTTCGGTACTGCGAGCTAACCAGACCACCCTAGAGACACCGTCGGGACGCACCATACCGCCGGAGGTTGCTGATCTTTTGAGCCGTCCTGGCACAACAATGGCCGACCTTGTGCGTGATGCCAATACTGGTCCGGCAGCCATGGCACGTCTGGTTGAGGACCTCATTGAGCAGGGAACCATCACTGAACGCGGACGTCTTGTCGATGATGTACTCTACGCAACAGTCCTTGACTATGTTCGATTTCATCGCTATGCTAAACTGCGTCATGTTCGGGAACACCTTGCTCAGGATGTCGATCTTCCCACGCTGCGCGTTGCGTTGGCCTTTGCTCGACGGGATCTTGCTGATCATGGCCTGTAGGATACAATCGTGAAGATCCGTGCCCATATCGTCGCACTGCTGGTACTTATCCTCGTCGGGCAGTCACGCGCGCAGCAGCGACTGTTGATCCGGCTTTCCGGTGACGTTATACCGCCGGCACTTCGCGCGCTGTCTTCCGAGCCCGTGATGCCGCGCATGATGACGGGCGCGAAGGCCCTTGAGCAGACACAGTCGTTAGAGGAGCGAGAATTGCTGCGCCGGCTAGGACGCTATGTTGTCGTCGAGTTGCCTCAAAGTGCAGACCCATCTGTGCTCGCTGCAACTGAGGGTGTGGAAATGTTGCGCCCTCTGACACGATTCAAGCTTCATGAGGGGGCTCTGACGGATGATTCTCTTTCAGACCGTCAGTACGCCCTGCACCGCGTCGGTGCATCGGCTGCCTGGAAGCGTGCCACCGGCAAGGGCGCCGTCGTGGGTGTCATCGACACCGGCATCGACTGGACGCACGAAGATCTCGTCGATGCTCTGGATGTTTCACCAAAGGAAGACCGAAACGGAAATAGGAGATTCGACGCGTGGCCCAGCACGGATACGATCGCCGGAGTCACGGGTGATCTTGACGGTCTCGATAACGATGCCAACGGCGTGATCGACGACGTGATCGGAGTGGACGTGGTCAATCAGACCGTTCGTAACCTTGGTGATGATCGTGTATTTGACCCGATACCATTTGACGAGCAGGGTCACGGTACGTTGGTCGGGGGCGTGATCGCCGCCACACCGAACAATAAACATGGCATAGCAGGCCTTGCCTACGATGCACGCTTGCGGATTGTCAGAGCATTTGATGCCACGGGCAATGGCGAGGAGGATGACATCGCCTCGGCCATCGTCTATCTGGCGCAGCAGGGCGTGGACGTGATCAACATGAGTTTCGGTGACGGCGCTGACTCTCCCTTGATGTATGATGCCGTGCGATACGCCAGCCTGCGCGGCTGTGTTCTGGTTGCCTCGGTCGGAAATACGGGCACAATCTCACGTCAGTTCCCGGCCGGCTATGACGAAGTGATCGCTGTTGCATCAACGGGAGACGAAAACCGCCGCTCGCCGTTCTCATCCACCGGTGCGCTGGTAGCGCTATGTGCGCCGGGTCAGGCCGTGGTCACCACATCTGTGGGCAGCCGCTATCGGACTGTCAACGGAACGTCGTTTGCCGCCCCGTATGTGGCTGCCACAGTGGCGATGATGAAGGAGCGATTTGCCGACCTTCCAACCTCAGCTGTGCGCGCCACGCTGCAGCAGCGATCGCTCGACCTCGGTACGACGGGCTGGGATGATCTCTATGGAGCGGGTCTGGTGCAGGCTGACCGTGCCCTTGATGACGGACCATGGAGTCGCGTGGAGATTTCCCGGCCGCGCAACGAATCCGAGATCGACCCAAGCCTCACGCCGCAGATCGATCTCATGGGCAGCACCATGCTCGCCAGTTTCGCCGGTTATGAACTTGCCTGGGGAGAGGGAACTGCCCCACGCTCGTGGAGTACCGCTGCAGGCGGTTCCACGGCCGTGCGTGATGACCTGCTCGCCAGGCTGAGCATTCCTCCGACCGACAGCAGTGTGCTGACGCTAAGGCTGCGGGTACTAAGCAGTGATGGCCGAAGCCTCGACGTAATGCGACGTCTGCGGATTCAGCCATCGGGGTCTGTTTCCTGGCGATCGGTCGAGGTCGTTCCGGCATGGCTCACCGATCGTCGAACATCGGTGGTCACGGCTACGCTGTCGCAACCCTGTTCCTGCGAGCTGCTAGCGTCGGCTGATCCTTCGGCGGTCGTTGTCGCCCAGTCTCTTCGCAGAAGCCGTGTGCATTCGATGACCGTCCCTGATAGTGTCCGTTGGCTAGGTGAGCGCTCCATGGTCTTGCGATGCAGAACCGGACTTGGCATGATGATCGATACAACTGTGCTGCTGTCGGCGGCAATGCAGGCCGCCGGGGCTGACGCACACTGGCGAAGCAGCGGTTCGGCTTCATGGAGTGGCTATGTGCTCAACGATATGCGTGATCTCTATCGCGACGGTTATCCAACAGTGGTCATGAGTGATATGTCCCGTGGCAGCTTTGGTGGACTTGTTACACGCCAGTATATGGATGGGCGTTGGAAGACCCGAGACTCGGTGCCGGACGTCTACATTCCGCGCGGCCTGGGTGATGTCAACGGCAACGGTCTGACAGATCTGCTGGTTCACACGGTCGGCAAGGTCGTCCTGCTCGAGCAGGCTGCGGACAATGCCAGCCCCTTTGCCCGCGTAATCTATGCCGACACCGTTGGTGGAAACAATGCTGCCGGGATGGCCGATGTCGATGGGGACGGGCGGCAGGAGATACTGACGCTCTCTGATGACGGGTTAGAGGTTCTGACGTTTACGGGATCGACGTTCCGTGTCCTCGGCTCTGTCGACAACCCAACGCCGCCGGCTGCAGGCAACGCCCGTAACAGGGTGGATGAGATCAGTATCGGTTCGGGTGACTTTGACGGCGATGGGCGCATGGAGATCGCCTTCGGCGATAACGACGCAGATCTGGTCATTGCCGAATGGTCCGGATCGTCGTTCGTCGTCACGCACACACTAACGTCCGCAGGGGCAGGGGGCTCGGGGTTCGTCGCTACCGGTGATGTCACGGGCGACGGCAAACCTGATGTGCTTTTCGGCGTGCCGGATAACACGGAGCCTGATCCCAACGGCGATTATGGTCGTTCTGTGTGGACGTACACGCTGCTTCGTGCAACTGGCAATGACGCTTTCTTACCTGCATGGCAGGAGCGCATCGCTGGTGTGCGCTACGGTATCGGCTACAGAAATGGCGTCGGGATAGGACAGCTTGACGATGTGCCCGGCCAAGAGATGGTCGTCTGCGCCTTCCCACGACTCTATGTCTTCGGCCGCACAGTACTCGGCTCGGACACGGTGATCACCTGCAAACGATTTATCAATGATGTTGCCTCGCCGCGTTTTCTGATCAGTGACATTGATGGGAATGGACGCAATGAGCTTGGCTATGGCATAACGGTTGATGAGATCGGCGCAATGACATCGTTTGCCTTCACAGAGGCCATGACGCCAGCGCGCATAACTGCTCCAACATCCCTACGGGCACGCTGGGTGAGTGACAGTCTTGTTCTTGATTGGTTTACATCCAATCCAAACACTGAATGTGTGGTTGAGCAGGCGCCTGCATCTGGACCATTCAGGCGAATGCCCGGTGCGGCCATTACGAGAGCTTCGATCCTGCGCTCAGATCTTGATGGTCCCGTCGTGCGTTTTGCCGTTCGCGCCCTCATCCAGGCTCCGGACGTCCTGAGTGCATCATCTAACATTGTCACGGTGTTTCGTGATTACGATAGTGTGCGAATCGTCGCCGACCGCGACAGCGTCACAGCATTAGAGTGCACTACCGGTATGCAGTTGCGAGTCACATCCTCGCATGACCTTGACGTGTCGAAGCTGTTTCGATCACAGACCACTGTGCTTGATCGATTCGGTGCGACGGTTGCCGCACGCTCCCTCGTTGCGCGAACCCCGCGGGAACTGCTCATCACGTTCCCCTCGTTGGCTGCTCCTGATACGCTGAACGTTGCTGTGGGCGGCCTTCTAAGTGCTCGGGGAACTGACATACCAGCGGCGATACTCCAGCTCCGGCTCGCAGCTGACTCGAAGCCTGCTTCCGAGATCGTCCTCAGTTCAGTTCGTGTACTCTCGCCGGTATCCCTTCGTGTGAGCTTCAGTCGGCCGGTCACGCAAACCGCTCTCGTAGCAGGGAACTATCGGCTTGCTCCGGCTGGAAGTATTGTTGCTGCTCGTTCGGTAAGCGACAGTGTTGTCGATCTGGACCTTGCGTCCGATCAGCCCCTTGTCGCGCGAGGTACGCCATACTCCATCGCAGCACGCGGCATCGTCGGCCGCAACGCAGAAGCCATGACGGAGGGGGTCGGATCGACGCTGCTTTTTACCGTTGTTGCCGAAGACCTGAGCCAGGTCTATGCCTATCCTCAGCCGCTTCGGCTAAATGAGCATGCCGCACTGACCATCGCAGGTCTGCCGGCATCGTCGAGCGTTGAGGTACTCGACGCCGCATTTGCCCCGATCGCCACACTTTCAACTTCGGCCGCCATTGGCGGGATCGAATGGGACTTGCGCCTGGATGGCGGCAGATCCCTCGTGCCCGGGCTGTACTATCTGCGAGTGGTCAACACCACATCCGGTGCCGATGCCGATCCTGTGCTGCGCAAGATCTGGATCCAGCGCTAGGGGGCTTACACTTGCTAGGTCTGTGCAAGCATGCGCCGAAGTCCGCCGACATCGCCATTGCTGAGAATGGCGATCACATCACCCGGTTGCACCCGGCTGACGAGCACGTCGATCACGTCGTTGCCCCAGGTTGGATCGGTTGCGCGATGTGCCTCGATCGACGTTGCAATAACGCCTCGCTCGGAGATCTCCCGGACAAGACGAGCAGTATCGAGGCGATCATGCTCGGCGTAGCGCTCGGGACGGTTGATTGGTCCGAGACAGACCGATGCCGCGCCATCAAAACAGCGACTGAGCTCAGTCTGAAAGAAGTTTCGCGTGGTTGTATTGGAACGGGGCTCAAAGACCACGTGGATATGCGCCATGGGGTACTTCTGGCGCAGTGCTTCTATGGTTGCCGCGATCGCCGTCGGGTGGTGAGCAAAATCATCCAGCACCGTTGCCCCCTGCCATGAGCCGAGAACCTCAAGCCGACGCTTTGGTGCGACGAATAGTGGCATAGCCAGTTCCTGCTCCAGCGCTGTCAGTCCGGCATGGAATGTTGATGCAATGGCCATGCACGCATTCCGTACGTTGTGCAAGCCAGGCATGGGCAGAGTAAAACGTCCGTAGAGAGTTCCGTTGTACGAGAGCGACCACAGCGTGGAGTCCAGGTTCTCGACAACATCATGGATGCGCCATGTAGCGGAGTCAGAAAGCCCGAGCGTTTCGATGCTTGTGGGAGCACCTTCAGAAGCTCTCATGGCATTGCTATCATCGGCATTAACCAAGAGAATACCATTGCCAGGGATGATACGCACCATCTGGCGGAACGATCGGATGATAGCTTCGAGATCATCGAAGATGTCAGCATGATCAAACTCAATGTTGTTGATCACGGCGATCGTCGGGCGGTAGTGAACGAACTTGCTGCGCTTGTCAAAGAAGGCTGTGTCGTATTCGTCGCCTTCGCTCACGAAGACACCGGCATGCGTATCGTGCACGCCAGCCGGCACAGGGCGGCATCCGACATCGAAGTTTCCGGGTACGCCTCCAATGAGAAATCCCGGTTGCCGACCGGCATGCTCCAAAAGCCATGCCGTCATGCTGGATGTTGTGGTTTTCCCGTGCGTTCCGCAGCAAACGATCGACGTATTCCTGGAAATGAATAGCCGCCCGACAAGCTCGGCCATCGATGTCATGTCCTGACGCTCGTCAAGTAGATACTCCAGCTCAGGGTTGCCGCGGCTGATAGCATTGCCGACAACTGTAAGATCGGGATGAAGCTCGCCAAGCGTTGCAGCACTGAAGCCCTCGCGTCGGTCGATGCCGGCCACGTCGAGAACGGATCTCATGGGTTCGTACACCGGGCCGTCGCTGCCGGTTACACGATGGCCCTGTAACCTGCATGCGACGGCAACCGAGCCCATGGCCGTGCCGCCAACGCCGATGAAGTGTATATGCATGCCCCCTGCCTGCTTCCGAAAAAATGGTAAATTCACTACGGCACAAACATAACCCTTCGTTTGGCAGGGTTATGATGTCATGTCAGAACATCGTCTTAAGGATCCCATGCGCCTCATTTGCACGCTTGCGCTTGCCGTTGTTTCTTCCGTTGCTGTTGTGGCACAATACTGGACTGAGACCAGTGGTCCGTCAGCAGCCAACGTTACCATGGCGGCTAACTCAAAGAATCATGTCTTTGTTGGAACGGATTACAACGTCATCTTCCGCTCGACCGATAAGGGCGCGACATGGGAATCCTCCGACCTCGGTATTCAGGATTGCGTGAATTTCTTCCCGGTCTCGCAGATCCGTATCACAGATAATGACATCATCTATGCCGCTATCAACGGATACGGCCTGCTGCGGTCCGATGATAACGGAACAACGTGGCGAAAGCTCAATATCAACGTTGCCGAAATTGTCACTAGAGCGCGGATCTTCTTCGATATCAAGCGTCTGCCCGATGGAAAGCTTCGGATTCTGCTTGGCTATGATGGAGGTAGTGACGACCTGCTGCTCAGGCGCTCTGATGATGGCGGAGAGACGTTCACGGAGGTTTCCAAAGCGACCCTCCCTACAGAGATTTCGTCAATCTTTGGTGCCTATCTGTCGCCTAACTCAGACAAATTCTTCGTGCTGGTGAGCTATAACAAGGGGCTGTATCGCTCAAGCAACTTCGGCACATCGTGGAGGCGCATTGATACTGATGCATCTTCAGGGGAGAGTGACGACGCGTTCAAGACCATGGCCCATGATGATAAGGGGCACCTTTACGTCGGTCGAAATTCTCTTACTGCATCGACCAAGTCAAAGAATGCCGTTGTCATGAAGTCCACGGACGACGGTGAAACGTGGGCCTACCTGACCAACGGTTGGGACAACAGCGACATAACCAACAATCGTGTATCGTCGATCGCTGTGGGCAAGAACGGCGTTGTTCTTGCCACGGTTGAAAAGATATCAGGACCATTCCGCAGTACCGATTATGGTGCCTCTTGGACGCGCGTACGCGATGGTTTTCGCAATGATGACGGTGCCGCCCGTGCGGCGGTGATCACTCCCGACGGAACGGAGTTTATCGCACCGATCGGAGAGTTTGTAATGCGGCACGGTTCTGCGACCGGAGTTGACGAGGAAGTCCTCACAGCAGGTTCTATGCGTGCGTTCCCCAATCCGGCGAATGATCGCATCCGCATTGATGTTACATCACGTCACGCCGGCCCTATCGAGGTAGAGCTGCGCGATGCGGCCGGACGATTGGTGATCCCTCCATACAATAGCAGCGCACGTCCGGATCAAACAACGACCGTGTGGCTTACGACAGATGAGCTTCCGAGTGGCGTTTACATGGCGTCGGTCAGCTCACGATACGGAATAACGACAATGCCTGTAACCGTCATTCGCTGAGCAGGTTGTTGAAGCCCTGGTGGCCTTAGCTTGCCGCAGACAGAATGATATCATCGTCAGCGACGCTCGAGATCAGTGATACGGGTGATCCACCACTGGTTGTTACGTCGTAGCGTCGCAAAGCGCATGCGGCGGATGTAATCCAATGTGATGGTTACCTCATGTTCACCGTCCGACACCGTATCAACCTGGGTGTCCGAGATAGGAACTCCGGCCATAACAGAGCGCCAGCGGACAAGATCGTCGGCTAGTTCATACTTTTCCACGGCAAGCAGGGCACGTCCGGAAGTATTTACCATCACTTCCGTGGCAGCCGTTGTGTTGCCGCTGTCGAGCTCGGCTTTGAATATGTGAACCACTCCAGCGGACGAGCGCTGGCTCCGCTCGATTGGTGCCTTGGCTCGGCTGGTACTGCCGATGACGAACAACTCACAACCGCACAGGGCAAGAGCCGAGAGCATGACCGATCGAAGGATAACTTGATGCTGGTTCACGATGCGGCCCACTTCATCAATGTCAAGCATGTTTCGCGAAATCCTGCCGTTATGCGCTCAACAGGGTGTGTCATCCCAAACGTATGCGTTGTGTTTTCGATCACTCGCAGGTGGGCTGCCGGGTTAGCCCCCTGAATTAGACGCCGTACCTCGTCAACGGGAACTGTGAGGTCCTGAGCTGCATGGATAAAGAGCATTCTTGAACCAAGGATCCTGATGGCGTTGTCGAGTGAAAGACGCTCTGCGTGTTCCTCCACATCCTCGACAAACGAAGAGTTGATTCGGATTGTCTGCCCAGTGCGCTGGTTGACGATGTCAATAAATCCGTCTTGCTTCCACACCTGCGCCTGACGCGCAGTCCAACGAGTCCAGGTGCCAACCGAGTTAAGCCCCGTGACGCGAAGTTCCGAGTACGCCGCCTGGCCCGAGGCTACGAGTTCAGATGAAGCGACAAGGGCGATGCCACCGCCGCGCGAGTGACCGACAATATGCATGCGCCCGTCCCAGCGATGGCGTAACTGCTCAAACTCTCCATGGAATTGGATTCGAGCCACGAGGTCATGTACGTCATCTACCTCGCGCGTGAGCGTGTTGCGAGCAAAGTCATCGGGCCTCTGAACCATCCACGCTGAGTTGTCCATTCCATTGAGTGAAAAACACATACGTAGTGCAATCATACCATGCCGGCTGGCTTCCTGCGCGATCCAGGGCAAGAAGCCGTAGTTGCGAAAGCCCTTGTGGCCATGAAGGATGATCATCAAAGGGGCCTTGGCTGTCGACGCTTCTGGCAGTGTCACGGTGGTGTGAAGCAGATCACCATGACGGTTAGGCACGGAAATGACCGTTTCGACGTTCATTCAATATCTCCTTTGCCTGAGAGAAGGTCAGGCCGTCGCAAACGGGTCTTCTGCAATGCCTGCTCGTGTCGCCACTGCCGAATACGAGCATGATTACCTGAGAGCAATTCTTTTGGCACGGCGTGCCCGCGATAGTCGGCCGGTTTGGTGTAGTGCGGTGCGTCGAGCAGACCATGCATGAACGAGTCGCCCAGGACGCTCTCGGCATCGCCGACCACACCCGGAACAAGCCGCACGATCGCATCGGTCATAACCGCTGCTGCGATCTCGCCACCGGTCAGGACGTAGTCACCAACTGAAACTTCGCGGGTTACCAGAATGTCTCGAATGCGCTGATCTATGCCCTTGTAATGCCCGCACAACAGGATAAGGGAAGTACTCAATGAGAGACTGTTGCACATCGACTGCGTGAGCTGTTCTCCGTCTGGACAGAGGTAGATAACCTCGTCGTACGTTCGCTGAGATTTCAGTGCTTCAATGCAGGCAAAAACCGGCTCGCACTGGATGATCATGCCGGCACCGCCTCCATAGGGTGTGTCGTCGATATGCCGAAAGGTGTCCGAAGCATAGTCATGCAGATTATGCAGGACGATCTCGGCAAGGCCGCGCTGGCGTGCTCTTCCCAGGATGGACGTGGAAACCACGGACTCGAGGATTTGCGGGACAACGCAGACGACATCGATGCGGATCGTCGACTTAGTCATCATCACGCTCGGAGTTAAGGGTGTCGATGTCCCGAAGTCCCGGCAGAAGGCGAACTGTTACGCTGCGCTGCTCCATATCCACCGAGAGGACAACATCATCTATCACAGGCAGGGGGATCGTTGACCCCGTGCCGGTGGTAACAACCCACACATCATTGGCCGGCATCAGCCAGACATCGCTGATCGTACCGAGCTGTTCGCCAGACTCATCGACCACCGAACACCCCTCAAGGTCTCCGATGCGATAACGCGGCGAGGAATCCAGTCCAACATCTGCGGCACATACATACACGGCCTGGTCGATCAGGGGGCTTGTGGCTTCGGCAGTGGTGATATCGACAAGGCGCAGTGTGGTACGATGTTCACTTTGGCTGAAGTCAGCTACGCGATGCAGCTTTGTGAACTCCCTCGAGTAACCGATCGCAACGCTCTGTCCGGGGCGCAGTGCAGATGGCGGGGCCACGACATCGCTCAGAACCACGGTGCCGTCGAGACCGTGCGAGCGTGCCACTACACCGAGGTATTCATCGTAGATACTCATACTCAAGACGCAACGCGCTCGATGCCGACTCCGGGCAGCCCCTTAACCTAGGTAGGTGCGAAGCGCCTTGCTGCGCGATGCATGACGCAAGCGGCGGATGGCCTTCTCCTTGATCTGGCGAACGCGCTCGCGCGTCAGGTTGAACTTCTCGCCGATCTCTTCAAGCGTCAGAGCCTGCTGATCGTCAAGTCCGAAGTACAGTCTGATCACTTCGGCCTCGCGTTCGCTCAGGGTATTGAGGACCTGCTGAACTTCCACGCGAAGCGATTCGCGCATCAGTTCGCTATCCGGAGGGGGCTGCTGGTCGTTCGGGAGAATGTCCAGCAGGCGATTGTCCTCACCCTGCACGAAGGGTGCATCCACCGACAGGTGACGACCACTGATCTTGATGGTTTCGGAGATCTCGGCGATAGACATCTCCAGCTGTTCGGCCAGCTCGGCAGCGGTCGGCTCACGCTCATATTGCTGCTCGAGTTCGGAGAATTTCTTCCCGATCTTGTTCAGCGCTCCAACGCGGTTGAGCGGCAGACGCACAATACGCGACTGCTCGGCAAGTGCCTGCAGGATGCTCTGGCGGATCCACCAAACGGCATACGAAATGAACTTGAAGCCCCGTGTTTCATCGAAACGCTTGGCCGCCTTGATCAGACCGAGGTTGCCTTCGTTGATGAGATCTCCGAGCGAAAGGCCCTGGTTCTGGTACTGCTTTGCTACCGATACCACGAAGCGAAGGTTCGCCTTGACCAGGCGCTCCAGGGCCTGAGCACCTTCAAAGCCACCCTTGCGGATGGTCTGCGCAAGTACGATCTCGTCATCACCTGTGAGAAGATCGACGCGTCCGATCTCCTGAAGATACTTGTCGAGAGACTGGCTTTCGCGGTTGGTGTACTGTTTGGTAATCCTCATGGAAGACGTTCCGGGGTTGGCGTTGTGAGTAGGGGGCTTGTCTTGGCGCACACGTGGACGTTGAACCGCCCTGGTTCGTGCATTGCCGCAAGGGGTGCAAAATTAATGATTCGACGGCAATTCGCCCGTAAGGAATTGGCGGTGCTTATTTGACGACAGCACGTCCATGGCAGCCCGCACCGCTGGGGTGATCGACACCAGCCGCCGTTCGCGCTCTGTCGCTGTTGCAAATCGGGTTCGCATTTCAAGATCGATCAGCATTAGGATCTGCGATTGCTCGCGGCGCAGATTCTGTTCCAGATCACGCTCGAGTGTTCTGCGGGCTGCCTCCAACGTAAGGATCGACGTTGGTGGCCAGCGTTCGGCTCGCGCGCGCTCAATGGTACGTGAGATGTCGGCTATCAGCGGAGAACGCTTTTCGGCCGGCTGCTCGGCAAGGAATCTCAGGAATCCGTCGAAGAGCTCACGTCCAGCGGCGAACCCGGCCGGCAGCTGCTGCAGTCTTGCTGTGTTGCGGGTGGCAAAGCGCTGGATGAGGTTCCCTGAAAGCAGTTGTTGTACGATGGATGCGAACATGGAGTCAGAGACCGTTGAATCCGGATCGATACCATGCGTGGCAGCCACACGCCGTCCACCAAGGGTGGTATAGACGGTGGTGTCGGTCAGGATCGTATCGGAACGATAGTTCAACCGTTGTATGCAGCGTCCGGAGGGGGTGTAGTAGCGTGCGGTGGTAAGCTTTAGCAGTGCCTGATCGCTCAGAGGAATGATCGATTGCACTAGCCCCTTGCCGAAGGACCGCGAGCCGATGATCACAGCACGGTCGAGATCTTGAAGGGCTCCGGCAACGATCTCGCTGGCGCTGGCCGATTGGTTGTTGACAAGAACAACTAGGGGAATCGTCGGCTCGACAGGCTCATTCTGCGATGTATACTCTACCACATCGTCTTGGTTGCGGCCACGCGTGGAGACGATACGGCTGCCCTGTGGCACAAAGAATTCTACGACGTCGATGGCTGCCTCAAGCAGTCCTCCGGGATTGTCACGAAGGTCCAGGATAAGCCCCTTGAACACGGAACGCGTGCGCAGGTTGGCAAGTGCAGAGCGCAGGTCTGCTGCTGTATTCCTGGAAAAGCGCTGCAGATTGATGTAGGCGATCTCTCCGGCAAGAATCTCGCTGACACCCACAGATGGCATGTCCAGTTCAGATCGTTTCAGAACCATCTCAAGCGTATCGGACAGGCCCTCGCGAAGAAGGCGCAGGCGAGCGCTGGAGCCGGCTGGACCGCGGGTGTACGGACGTAACTCGCGCGACATCAGCGTGTCGGTGCGTGTGCTGTCGATCGATAGAAGCTGGTCGCCGATGCGGATCCCCGCGGCCTTAGCCGAACCGCTTTCACGCACGTCAGTGATCGTCAGAACACTGTCAATACTGGTCACGGTTATGCCAAAGCCCACGTACGATCCGGTAGTGATGGACTCGACCTCGTCTGTTTCTTCTTCCTCAAAAAGCTCACTGTAGGGGTCGAGGTATTCGAGCATAGCCCCCACCCCAACGTCAACGAGCTCCTTGGGGTCGATCTCATCGACGTAGCGAGAGTTCACTTCGCGGAATACGGATCCGAAAGTCTCGATCGCCCGAGCCAGGCGTATGTACGTCGAGTCATCGTCTCGATGAGCCTTGGCCGGCATCGCAATGCACAACGCGAGGCTGACAATAAGCAGGGGGCGTATCATGCCAGCAGACGACGAGCGATCTCAGCAGAGATTTCATCGGCGCGAAGGCGCACCTGCTGCATGCTGTCGCGTTCACGCAGTGTGACGGTTCCGTCATCAATAGTCTGACCATCAACGGTGATGCAGAACGGTGTTCCAACCTCATCCTGACGTCGGTAGCGACGTCCGATAGCGCCCGAGGTGTCGTAGTCAACACGATAGTTGCGCTGCAGATCAGCAACGATCTTTTCGGCCGCTTCCGGCATGCCGTCCTTGTTCACGAGCGGCAGAACAGCTGCCGTGACGGGAGCTAACGACGGCTTGAGTTTGAGCACCACGCGCGTTTCCGATCCACCGTCGGCCGTGGCCACTTCTTCCTCGGTGTAGGCATCACAAAGTACCGCCATGAAGGTGCGGGTTGCGCCGACGGCCGTCTCGATCACATACGGAACGAAGCGGTCCTTGGTGGCCGTATCGATGTATTCGAGCTTCTTGCCCGAAAACTCCTGATGACGTCCAAGGTCGAAATCGGTTCGCGAGTGAATACCCTCGATCTCGCCCCATCCAAACGGAAAGAGATACTCGATGTCTTCAGCAGCTGCGGCATAGTGCGCAAGCTTTTCATGGGGCTTGCGGTGCAGGCGTTCAGGGTTAATCCCGAGTGTGTCGACAAACCAGTTCCAGCGAGCCGTGCGCCAGTAGTCGTACCATTGGTTTTCCGAGCCCGGGCGCACGAAGAACTGCATCTCCATCTGTTCGAACTCGCGAGTGCGGAACAGAAAGTTCTTCGTGTTGATCTCGTTGCGGAAGCTCTTGCCGATCTGGGCAATGCCGAACGGCGGCTTCATCCGGGCCGATTCCATGACGTTCTTGAAGTTGACAAAGATGCCTTGAGCAGTCTCAGGTCGCAGATAGACGACATTGGCCGCGTCGGCAACCGGGCCGACGTGCGTTTCAAACATCAGATTGAAGTTTCGCACCTCGGTCCAGTCGGCCGTTCCCGACACAGGATCAGGTATTGCGTTGCCCACGATGATGGCATGCAGATCTTCATTCGTCAGAGCGGCGTTGAAGGCAGCTTCAACGGCATTGGCCTGCTCGGTCTTCCCTTTGCTACGCAGTCGCGCGATGTAGTCTTCGATCAGATTGTCAGCCCGGTGTCGAGATTTCGACGTTTTGTTGTCGATCATCGGATCCGAAAACTGCTGTACGTGGCCCGATGCCTCCCATACGCGCGGGTGCATCAGGATTGACGAGTCGAGGCCCACGATATCGGGTCGGAACGTCATGGCCCTCCACCAAGAGTCCTTGATGTTGCGCAGAAGTTCCACGCCCAGAGGTCCGAAATCCCAGCAGCCGTTCAGGCCGCCATAGATCTCCGAGGATTGATAGACAAAGCCCTTGCGCTTCGAGAGCGAAAGAATAGCATCAAGTGACGAGGGTGAGGCCATGGAGCGGAGCAGTCGTTGAGAAACGCGGAAAAATACGAAGTCCAGTGCGCTTCGTAGTTTTGGCCCTTCCGCCACGTCCACCGGATCGCTGTGACCACGTCATTCTTTCGACTGCCTATGCTGAGCCTGATGCTCATTGCACTTGTGGGTGTATTTGCCGCACCTCTGCCGGCGCAGATGCCCACGGGCAAGGACAAGATCCGGTTCCAGACCGTTGAAGTGTGCTCGCTAGCCGCGGGTGACACCGCAACTGTGGTTCTGCGCGGTCGCATAGCCAGGCACTGGCACAGCTATGGACTCACGCCGGCGGTCGGACCTGACGGACTTGGTCCAGATGCCAGTATCATTAGTGTTGGTCCAGCTAAGGTCGCCAGGCTGGCCGGTAAGCCCCGTATCCTGAAAGGGGCTCATTCGGCATTCGATAAGACCTGGCAGACAACAGTCGAAGAGCTCTCGGGGAACGTCGAGATCGCCGTGCCGATCCGTGCCTCGGCTTCGCTGCCGGCCGGCAGGCATACGGCTTCGATCACGCTCACCATGCAGATGTGCGATACCTCGGCATGTCTGCCGTCAGAGGATATGCCCCAAAAAATTACGCTGGTGATTACTAAGGCCTCAGCAGATACAGGTTCGCAGGATACTTCTGCCTCCGGCTCAATGCACGCCGTTTCCCAAGCCCCTTCCAAGCCACAGCCGGCAGCATCACAGACCGAGATCATCGAAGCGGACTCGGAGATCGCAACCGAAAAACGTAAGGGACTGCTGAGCTTCTTTCTCTATGCCATGGGAGTCGGATTCCTAGCGCTTCTAACGCCCTGCGTGTTCCCGATGATTCCGATCACCGTGTCGTTCTTCACCAAGCGTCACGACAAGCATCGCGGCTCCGGTTTGCGCGACAGCGCGCTCTTTGGAATCGGGATCATCTCGACATTCACCGCCGTTGGCATCCTTGCCTCGGTACTCTTCGGAGGTACGGCCGTGCAGGATCTGGCGGCCAACCCGTGGATGAACTTCGGTATCGGAGTGCTGTTCATGGTTCTGGCTTTCAATCTGTTCGGATCGTTTGAGATCCAGATGCCGGTTTCGATCATGAATGCGCTGAACAAGAAATCCCAGGGTGACGGCACCGTGTCGGTCCTGCTTATGGGTCTGACATTTTCGCTGACGTCGTTCACATGTACGGTGCCGTTTGTGGGGACGCTTCTACTGAGCGCTTCGGGAGGGGATTACCTTTTTCCTGCCATCGGCACGTTGGGCTTTGCCACTGCATTTGCGATCCCGTTTGTCGTCCTGTCGATGTTTCCCTCACTCCTGGTGCGTCTGCCACGGGCAGGGGGCTGGATGAACAACCTCAAGGTGGTGATGGGCTTCCTTGAGATCGCGGCCGCCGTCAAGTTCTTCTCCACGGCGGAATTCATTTTCGGCCTTGGCCTGTTGCCACGAGAGGTCTTCCTGGCAGTCTGGGCTGGCGTGTGCCTGCTGATTACGCTCTACCTGCTAGGCACGTTCCGCATGACGCTGGACACGCCCGTTGAACGCGTGGGCGGACTGCGGGCCTTCTTCGCGGTCATCTTTGCCACGCTCACGCTGTGGTTCGTGGGAGGCATGCTCGGCAAGCCCCTTGCCGCCGATCTCGAGGCACTGTTGCCGCCGGAGAACTATCATCAGCTGCTTGACGAGATGAACGGCAGCCCGTTGTCCACGACGACGGGCGCGCCGAAGAAGGAAACATCTGCAGGCCATGGTGGCCTGACATGGCTTAATGATCTCGAGAAAGCCAAAGTCATCGCCAAAGCTGAGAATAAGCCGATCTTCATTGACTTCACGGGCTTTGCCTGCGTTAACTGTCGGCTGATGGAGAAGGATGTCTTTCCTAAACCCGAAGTAGTGGAGCTGTTCAAGAAGTTCGTTCTGGTGCAGTTGTATACTGACCGCAAGACCGAGCCGTACATCACGAACCAGAATATTCTAAAGACCTATGGCACCGTAGCCAACCCGCTATACGTGATGCTCACTCCTGCCGGCCAATACATTGCTCAGTCGGGCTTTCAGACGAACTACCGTTCGGATTCGCGGACGTTCACGGCGTTTTTGAACAAGGCACTCTGATGTCTCGCATCGAGGTGGTGCCGGTTACCCATGAGCGCTTTGACGATCTCATCGCTCTTGTGGAGATGCTGGCTAAGTATGAGAAGCTTGAGCCGCCGACGTTCGAGGCGCGCAAGCGTCTGCGTGAAGACATCTGCGGCACACAGCCCCGCATTGAGGCCGTGCTGGCTATAGACGACCTGGGGACAGCGCTTGGATACGCCATCACGCTTGAGACCTACTCGTCATTTCTGGCACTGCCGACCATGTACCTCGAAGATATTTTCGTACGTGAGGACGCCCGATGTCATGGTGCGGGTTCTATTCTCTTTGATCACGTCGTCAACGAGGCACGGCGGCGCGGCTGTGGACGTGTTGACTGGCAGGTACTCGACTGGAACGAGCTTGCCCGCGACTTCTACGAACATCGCGGCGCTGCGTGCATGAAGGAGTGGATGCTCTACCGCATCGACCTTACTGCTGGTTGAGGCTGACCAGCATGTTGTCGATCAGGCGGGTAGAACCCAGGCGGGCGGCAACGAGCACGGCCACGGTCGTATCGGCGGTAAGCTCATTCGGCGGCCGCAGTGTTTCGGCATCAACTGCTACTGCATAATCAACGACGAGCTCATCAACGGTTGCGAGTCGCTCACGCATGGCACGCTCGACCTCAGCAAGGTCACGGCAGCCCCCTTCAAGCAGATCAGCACCTAATCGCAGTGCCTCGTAAAGTGCAGGCGCCTTGCCGCGCTGATCGGTCGTGAGATAGACGTTGCGCGAGCTTTGTGCAAGACCATCAGGCTCGCGAATCGTTGGCAAAACCTCCACCCGCACGCGGCGCACAACGTCAAGAGAAGAAGTCTGCACCATGCTTCGGATGACAAGTGTCTGCTGGAAGTCCTTCTGTCCGAAGTAGGCCACATCGGGCTGCATGGCTTCAAAGAGCCGCGAGACCACCGTGGCCACGCCATCGAAATGTGTCGCACGGGACGCTCCTTCGAGAACCTCGGTTACGCCGTCGATGTGGATGTCAGATCGCGCTCCACCGGGATACATTTCATCGACGGAGGGGGCGAAAACGTGCGTGCCGGCGGCCTGGCGGACCACATCGAGATCACGTTCAAAGCTTCGGGGGTAACGTTCGAAGTCTTCGCCGGGTGCGAACTGCGTCGGGTTGACGAAGATCGACACCACCACCAGGTCGTTCTCGGCCGCAGCACTGCTGATAAGCGAGGCGTGCCCATCATGCAGATATCCCATCGTCGGAACACATCCCACGCTCAGGCCCCGATCTCTGGCACTGCGGACGATTGATTGCATTTCTGCAACCGTATCGACCGTGACGATGTCACGTTTTTGCTGCATTTCGCTCGAAGATATCATGAAGCCTCCAACATTGACACAGGCGGAATCCCTAGATTCGCGCATGACACTCCCCATCGACCGTACGGCCATGCCACGGCTGGAACCAGCCGCCGTGGCATCTCTGAAGCTCATCAACGTCCCCGGCGATCACATGTTCATCGCCGAGTATTCACACGGTGAGTGGCGCAAAGCACGGATCCAGGCCTATCGTCCGATCCCGTTCTCGCCCCTTGCCCTCGGGCTGCATTATGCGCAGATCGTCTTCGAGGGTATGAAGGCCTATCGAATGGACGACGGGCGCGTGGGGGTGTTTCGCACCCCACGCCACCATGAGAGATTTAACATATCGCTCGAGCGTATGCTCATGCCGACGGTTCCGCCTGACTTGTTTGCCGATGCGATTCATACGCTGGTAGATCTTGATCGCCACTGGGTGCCTCCGGGTCCGGACGCTTCTTATTACATCCGACCGTTCGTGATCGCCACCGAAGAGCGCATGGGGCTCAAGGCATCTGACGAGTTTTCATTCATGGTTGTGGGCGGTCCGTTCAAGCCCGTTTACACGCGACCACTTCGCGTCAAGGTCGAGCGTGAGTTCACCCGTGCCACTCCCGGCGGCACCGGTTATGCCAAATGCGCCGGCAACTATGCTGCGGCAATGTATCCAACCAAGCTGGCGCAGGATGCGGGATTTGATCAGGTGATCTGGACCGATTCGCGCGACCATGCCTACGTCGAGGAATCGGGTACGATGAACATCATGTTCATCATCGACGGAGCACTGGTCACTCCTCCTACCGGCGATAC
This sequence comes from Ignavibacteria bacterium, assembly GCA_040380835.1. Lineage (GTDB taxonomy): Bacteria > Bacteroidota > Ignavibacteria > Kapaibacteriales > Kapaibacteriaceae > UBA10438. The sequence goes on from JBEIIK010000015.1 coordinate 27,556, forward strand.
CATTCTCAAGGGTGTTACCCGCGAGAGCGTCTTGCAGATTGCTCGCGATCTTGGCATCGTGGTAGTTGAGCGTCCGGTCTCGGTTGAGGAACTATCCGAAGGCATCACTGCCGGACGCATCACGGAGGCCTTTGGCGTTGGCACGGCCGCCTCTGTTGCTCCGATCGCCATGATTTCCATCGACGGCAACGAGCACAGCTTGCGTGTTGACGACGAATGTCTGATGTATGCGCTCAAAGCCCGCCTGAACGACATTCGATACGGCCGCGCGAGTGACGTGCACGGATGGATGACCATTGTTGACGGAATGGCCCGCTAGGGGATAGACCATTGATGTCTGCCGACGACCGGTCACCGTTGATCCTGCCCCTGCAGTATGTGAAGGGTGTCGGACCCCGCAGGGCAGAGGCACTGGCCTCGGAGGGCATCGTCAGTCTGGCCGATGTGATTTACAACGTCCCGCGGTCGTATGTCGACCGCAAGGCTGCCGAAAGCATCGCACGTATGCTGCAACGCTATCGAAGCTCAAACATGTTCGGTGATGATCCCGCTGTGGCCATCAAGGTTACCGGTCAGGTCACACTTGTAGCCTCGGTGACCAGCGTTCGCAAAACAACCGTGGGTCAGGGTCGTTCGATGCTCTCTGCTACCCTGCAGGATGAGTCTGCCACACCAATGCGACTCATTTTCTGGAGTGGACTGGCATACTATGAGCGATTCCTCAAGGCCGGTTCGACCTACGTTGTTCATGGCGTACCGCAGTATGATCCGAAGTGGGGTGACCTGTGCATGCATCATCCGGAGATGGAAGAGATAGATCCGGAGGAAATCGACCAGTACCGTGCCGGTAGCATCCTTCCTAGATACCGGATGACACAGGGCATGAAGACGGCCGGGATAACCATGCGTATTCTTCGATCGATCGTCGAGCATGCTCTGGAAAAGGGGCTTGCCGAGATCATGGATCCCGTGCCGGAATCCCTGCGACAGCACCACAGACTCATGCCGCAGCATCAGGCTCTTCGTCAGCTCCATGCTCCGGAGACGATCGACGCCGTCAACGCGGCCCGACACCGGATGAAGTACGAGGAGCTGTTTGTCTTCGAAGTTCATCTGGCCGCGCGCCGCGCCTC
>JBEIIK010000016.1:0-28507 GCA_040380835.1 Ignavibacteria bacterium
ACTACATCACGAGTCGAAAATGAAACGGATCGGCAACGCCGAACATCTCGACAAACTCAGCGATGCCATTATCAAGCAATTACGTAAATCGAACCGTCGCTAGAGCCTCGTGAAATTTCAACTAGGATTTGGACACTCCCTCATCAGTCATCAGTACTCCGTCATCAGTCATCAGTCATCAGTCATCACTCATCGCTCACTCGTCGTCGCTTGAACACTCCTGCTTGTGAAGAGATATTCAGCAGGATGCCCACGGCTATGGCGCTGAAGAAGACGGCCGAACCGCCGTAGGAGATGAAGGGCATCGGAAGGCCCGTGGTGGGCAGAATACCACACGTGACGCCCGCGTTGACGAAGGCGTAGATCGACAGAGTGGTCGTGATTCCGCCGGCAAGAATTCTGCCGAAGGTATCCGGGGCTTTCTTGGCAACAGTGTAACCACGGAGCATAATGAGCGTGAATGCGGACATAAGAAAGAGTACACCGATGAAACCGTACTCCTCGCCGACGATGCTGAAAATGAAATCGCCGTACGACTCGGGGAGAAAGAAATCACGCTGGCGACTCTGGCCCGGACCGACGCCACTCAACCCCCCATTGCCGAAGGCGATCAAGGCCTGGTCGAGCTGGTACCGAACGGCCTCATCGACCTGTCCACCAAAAAAGGACATCAGGCGGCGCATTCTGTATTCGGCGGTCACGGCATAAAGTCCGGCAGCAGCCATACCCGAGGCAACGATCACAGCCAGTTGCGACGGACGGACGTCGCCAAGGAACATCATGACCATGACTATCAGGAAGATTACCGTGGCGGTTGAAAGATTTGGCTGCAAAGCGATAAGTATGGAGACTGGCAGCGTCCACTTCAATACGGCCCAGATGCCCCCTTTCCAGGTACGCAGCAGATGAGTGTTTGTGCTCAGAACAACGGCAGTATGCAAGACGACGGTCCACTTGGCCAGCTCCGACGGCTGAAAGTTCAGTGGCCCGAGTCGTACCCAACGGCTGGCCCCCTTGATCTCTGTGCCCATTACCAGCACCATTACCAGGAAGCCAAAGGCGATCCACATCAGCGTTGATGTGCTACGTTCGAAAACGTGGTAGTCAACCTTGGCAAAGATCAGCATGAGCAGAAGACCGATGATCACCCGCAAGGCATGGTTCCAGACAAGACCCTCGCTGGAGCCAAGCTTGACGTCGGCAAACGAAGCGCTGGCACTGTACACAAAGGCCACGCTGAACAACAGTAGAGCCGCGATCGGCAACAGGATGAACCAGTCGATGTTGGATGGTTCAGGCTTCTGGTTCATGTCTCGGGAATCTCAATGGCAAAGGTGGTCCCGACTCCGGGCTGAGTTTCGCGCACGAAGATGCGCCCGCCATGGTAGTCCTCGATGATCCGCTTAGAAAGCGACAGTCCAAGACCCCAACCGCGCTTCTTTGTCGTGAATCCTGTCTGAAAAATCCGGGCAGCGATCTGCCGCGTCATGCCCTTGCCGTTATCGGTCACCGTTACCAGGATGCCCCCTTTAGCGCGCCGCACAAGACGCAGCTCAATGACACCGTCATGTCGGTCCAGAGCGTCGGCAGCGTTACGGATCAGATTCTCAATGACCCAGGCAAAGAGCTCTTCGTTGAGCGAGGCATACAGAGACATGTCAAAATCCCGCACCAGCGTGATCCGCTTACCGAGATTCGGAAGGCGCTTCTCGAAGTACATGCATGCCCGCTCCAGGATCTCGGCCACCGGCACGCGCGTCATCTTCGGCTGTGCTCCGATCTTGGCAAATCGGTTGGCGATCACGTTCAGACGCTCGACATCCTGCTCCATCTCCTGCGCCGTGGCAAGGATGTTCTCGGGCGAGTCCTTGTTCAGACGAAGTAACTCGAGCCATGCCAGGAGACTGGAAAGGGGCGTACCAAGCTGATGTGCCGCTTCCTTGGCCATACCCACCCAGATACTGGACTGCTCATTGCGACGGATACTTGATAAGATCAGATAGGCAACCAGAATGAAGGCGGCAACAGAGAGGATCTCTACAAACGGCATGTATCGCAAGCGGCGCACCACAGCCGAATTGGCGTAGAACATCAGCTGCACAACCCTGCCTGACGGATCCCGGATCTCAAACGGAGGGTACTCCCGTCGCATCTCCTCGATGTAGGCCGATAGCCATACTCCCTGCTGCTCGATGTTCAGCGTCGTATCGAGTTCGACGTTGATCATGTACTGCTGATACGGAAAGACAGGCTTGGCATCGCTTCCGGTCAGGATCACCGGAAAGTGGATCGACGAATAGGCCTGATCAATGTAGTAAAGGAGCTCTTCGTCGGTGGCCGTCTGATAGGACCGCGCAAGCAGCTTGGCATAGAGTTCGACGGTGCGACGCTCGTTGGCAACAAGCTCATCGACAATGGTCTTGGTGGCATACAGCACCCCACCCATGATGCCAAGTCCCGAAAGCGTCAGCAGAACCTTGATCTGCCACTTGGTGACGCTGGCACGAAAGATCCTGATCCTATCGGGACGGACGTCGCGCATCGCTTACACTGCGCCCAGCACGCCAACATGCGCGAAGGGGGCTTGCCCGCCACCGTCTTCGACGCTCAAGCGATCACCGCTTACAACCAGCCGAGCCCCCTGACGTGATGACTTGCGAACGATCTCGACATCAATAGCTCCATCGTCAGGGAACGTCACATTCCTCTCGGCCATAGCGCCACCGGCCGCAGGCATCATAACAGTCGGTATCGACAGACCGCCAATCTCAATTCGCAACAGACGGCGAGCAGTATCGTAGGTGACGTTGAGACCGAGCGCATAGGCGAAGGAGGTAAACTCTCTCGTGGTAACTACGCGCACGCCTAAAGTGTCAGAAGACTCTTTGGACGTCTGACGGAAAAACGTAACGGTGTACTCACGGTCGATCGACGGTTCGATGCGGTCGTCACTCATGACGGCCTACCAGGGTTTCGATCTCGGTCTGCGCGATCGTGTACTGTTCACCGGTGATCATGTTCTTGACGACCGCCGTCGATGAGGCGATCTCTTCATCACCGATCATCACGGTGTAGGCTACACTTGCCCGATTCGCATCTTTCATCTGTGCCTTGACCGAACGGCGCTGCAGATCCGATACGACGTGATGACCGCCGCGACGTAGCCGGTAAACGATCAGCTGCACCGGCACACGAGCAGCATCACCGATACCGATGACATACACCCCGTCAGGCGTTGGCGGCTCCGGGGTTCCATGTTCGGCCTCCCAGAGCAGCAGCATCCGCTCAATGCCGATAGAAAAGCCCACGGCCGGCGCCTCCGCGCCACCAAGAGTCGCGAACAGCTGATCGTAACGCCCGCCCCCTCCAACAGCATTCTGCGAGCCAAGCAGATCGGTCGTGAATTCAAAGACGGTGTGGTTGTAGTAGTCCAGTCCGCGGACGAGTTTGGGATTGACATTATAGGGGACCCCTGCAACGTCAAGCAGCAATCGCACGGCACTGAAATGTTCCGCACTGGCCTCGTCGTAGAAGTCGGCAAGACGCGGCGCACTGGCGCTGACTCGGATATCAGCCTCGTCCTTGGAGTCCAGCACGCGTAGCGGATTTGCATGCATGCGCCGGCGACTATCCTCTGATAGCTCACTGCTGTGAGACTCGAGAAAAGCAACCAGGGCCTCACGATACCGACGGCGAACGTCGGCCGAGCCCAGAGAGTTGAGTTCGAGGCGGAACTGTGTCAGACCATATCGGCGCAGTGTCTCAAAGGCAAGCAGGATGATCTCGACGTCGGCCTCCGGAAGCGACGAACCGATACACTCGGCACCAAACTGGTGGAACTGCCGGTAGCGGCCCTTCTGAGGACGCTCGTAGCGGAACTGCGGACCGTTGTACCAGAGTCTGAGTGTAGGGCTGTGATGCAGAAGACTATGCTCGATGCACGCGCGTACGATCGGAGCCGTCAGCTCCGGACGAAGCGTCAGAGAATCACCACCGCGGTCCTCGAAGGTATACATCTCCTTGCCGACGATGTCCGTATCCTCACCCACGCCGCGTTTGAACAGATCCGTGCTCTCAAGGATCGGCGTGCGGAATTCATCATAGGCGAAATCATCGGCGACTGTTCGGAAGATCGATTCCGCACGATGCCACTGCGCGATCTCCTTGCCAAAGATGTCGCGCATTCCTCGTATTGCCGCGATACTCACCCGTGCTCCTCCTCACTGCCGGCAAAAAGAGCCACTACATCCTCAGCCGACCGTGCTGAAAGAAGCGACGTGCGGAACTGCTCGGAACCAACCAGACGCGAGATGCGACTAAGTAGTCGCAGATGCACGCCCACGTTGCTCTCCGGGCCAACAAGAAGGATGACGATCGAGACAGGCTTGTCGTCGAGCGAGTCAAAGTCGATCGGCGAAGCCAGTGTGGCAACGGCCACAATGGACTGATCGACAACGTCCGTCTTGCCGTGCGGCAGTGCCACGCTGTTGCCGATGCCGGTAGACATCAGGCGCTCGCGGTCCACGATCACGGCGTGTAACCGGTTCATATCCCGAACCTTGCCGGTGGCGGCAACAAGATCGACCACCTTGCGCAGGCAGTCGTCCTTGTCAGCCACATCGAGATTCAGGCGTATGCTGGAAGGGTCAAGTATTGTTGATATCCTCGTGTCCATCGTTGCGTCCAAAGCGCCATTGCGTGATGAGATCTGCGTATGCTTCACAGTGTTGTTGAGCGGTCTCGACATCGTCTGCTTCGGCCGTCACGACGAATAGTTCCTCCTCCTTGTGAGGAAGAAGCAGCACCGTCAGGCTTCCGTCCATGATCCGCACGCCGTCGATGAGCATGCGGTGTTTGTTTTCAGAGAATTCCATGGCATGACGCATCACGGTACCGCGCTGCTCGTATGCGCAAGGTACCATGCGCGTGACCTGGAATCGCTTGGGCAGTTCGGCGTCAAGATGAGAAATCTGGTAGCCCGTCTGGCTAATCATTTCGAGGATCTTCACGGCCGAGAACATTCCATCACTGGCGTTAAGAAACTCGGGGAAGATGAAGCCCCCTCGCGTGCCGCCAACAAAGGCGATCGTCTCGTCCTTGGTGGCATCCATCATGGCCGAATGCGAATTGCGGATGCGAACCACTTCAACATTGTAAGGGGCGGCAATCTGCTCTATCTCGCCGGTTGCCTGCACCGGAATGGCGATGCGATACGGCTCGCGATTGCGATGTGATTCAAGGAAGAGCTTGGTGACGATCGTCAGCAGACGCTGCGATGTGTACCAGATGCCCCGTTCATCCACAAGGGCGATCTTCTCCGCACCGGGATTGATCTTAAAGCCTATCTGGTATCCCAGCGAACGCATGATCGTAGCCGACTCATCGAGAACCTCTGCGAGCGGATCGGCGAAGTGTGCAGAATCGACATAGTCGTTCATCGAGAGCGTACGGCACTGGAGCTCTCCGAGGATCTGTGGGAATGCAGTCGAGGCCAGACCGAAGGAGTAATCGACGAGCAGACGGAAGTGCTGCCTGCGGATGGCCTCGACGTCGATGGTCTCGAGAAACCGGTTCACGTACATGGCCGTGGACCGCTCGGGGAAGCCCAGACGTCCGACAAGTTCATGTCCTACCCTGCGGATATCCTCGCCGAAAAAATATCGCTCAATGGACTTGGTCTGCGAAGGCGTTATGTCACGTCCGTCACGTCCGAAGATGATAATGTCCGTGCGGTCAGATGCACTCGGCGATCGTCGCACGTTAAACCCTGCAACGTAGCGCCCCGTGTTCAGCTCCTGACGGGTCTGCGGTATGGAGGTGGTCTGAAGGTCCGCGATGTTGACGCCAACGCTCATCAGACCCGACATGATGCTGCGCTTAATCATACGCGAAACCGGATCATCATCGCGAGACGATACTACTGTGGTTCCAACACCAAAGGCCATTCCCATGCAAGCGCCAAGCTTGGCCGCAAACTCAGGATTGACGTCGATGTTCGACACTCCACCAATGCGCGCATCGGTAAAGAGAACCCTGGCCCAGCGTTCCTCCTGAACCAGACTGCGTGTGACGATCGCATGAGACTCGACGACCTTGCGGGGCCAGAGCTTGACGTTTGAGAGCAACCGAGCATGATCTCCGATCACGCAGCCTTCAGCAATGATGGCCTGCTCGCCGATGGTAGCCTTGGACCCGATGGTAACATTATCACATGCAATGGCACGGCTCATCTCAGCATAGTCGCCCACCTGGACGTTGTTCCAGAGCACGGTATCACTGAGCTCGGCACCGGCTCCGACACTACTGCCGTTTCCGACAACGCAGTTCCGAAGCCTGGCATGATCGCCGATCACGACGTCATTCCCCAGCACAACACGACCCTCGAATCGGGCAGTTGGGGCAACGGTAAGCCCCGTACCGGCATAGTATCCGTTGGTCTGCGCCGAGGCGAAGTCCACGGTAACGCGACCCGAGAGGACATCCTCGTGGGCCAGCTGGTACTCGTGCAGGTTACCGATATCCTTCCAGTATCCGTCAGCTATATAGCCATAAAGGGGCATCCCCTTCTGCAACATCAGCGGGTAGAGGTCCTTGCTGAAATCGAACTCTGCCTTGGCCGGGATCAGATCCAGAACCTCAGGCTCGAGAATGTAAATGCCCGTGTTGATCGTGTCGCTGAAGACCTCACCCCAGGACGGCTTTTCGAGAAAGCGAGTGATCTTTCCATCGGCATCGGTCATCACGATGCCATAGGCAAGGGGCTCTGCGACACGTGTCAGAACGATCGTGGCCATGGCGCCGCGTTGCTCGTGAAAGGCCACGGCCGCAGTGATGTCGATGTCGGTCAGTACATCACCGGAGATGATGATGAACCGCTCATCAAGCATCTGCTGAGCATTCTTTACACTACCGGCCGTACCGAAATCTGCTTCGGCAAGCATGTACCGCATACTGATCCCATGCTGCGTACCGTCACCAAAATGCTCGGTAATATTCTCGGGCTGGAAGTAGAGCAGCGAAACAACGTCGCGAATGCCGTGACGCGTGAGCAACGAAACGATGTGCTCCATCATTGGACGATTAGCCACGGGCACCATCGGCTTCGGGATGGACATCGTCAGCGGACGCAGGCGCGTTCCGAATCCTCCGGCCATGATGACGGCTTTGCGGATGCTCATGTGACGGTAGGTGAAGTGCGGTTAAAAAAGTCGGTGGGCAAAAATAGAGACCAGGCGGCTATGCGCCCCTTCGCTATTCTTCCTCACCACGACGCAGCCGCTCAAGAACGCCGGCATCCTCGAGCGTGGTAATGTCTCCATTGGCAGTACCGCTGGTGACAAGCTCCCGAAGAAGCCTGCGCATGATCTTGCCGCTACGGGTCTTTGGCAGCGCACCTGTGAACCGGATTTCGTCGGGGCGGGCAATGGGGCCGATCTCCCGCGCCACGTGCGAACGAAGCTCCTCGGCAAGCTCCGGTGAGGCCGCTACCGACCCTTTCAGTGTTACAAAGGCCACAAGGGCATTGCCCTTGACCTCGTCCGGACGGGCAACAACGGCTGATTCGGCAACACGCGAATGGGATACGAGGGCACTTTCGATCTCGGCCGTGCCCAGGCGGTGACCGCTGACGTTAACGACGTCGTCCACACGGCCGATGATCCAGATGTTTCCGCGAGCGTCCTTGCGTGCCCCGTCCCCGGTGAAGTACCATCCCGGATGACGACGTGACTTCGGGAACTCGCTCCAATAGGTGTTCCGATACCGCTCGTCATTGCCATAAATGGTGCGTAGCATCGACGGCCACGGATGCTTGATCACCAGAAGGCCACCCTCGTTGGCGTCGCAAGGCGTACCGTCTGTGCGGACAACATCGGCTTCGATCCCGGGAAGGGGCTTTGTGGCCGTCCCCGGAGTCGTAGTGGTTGCCCCGGGTAGCGGCGAGATCATGATCGCACCCGTTTCCGTCTGCCACCATGTATCAACGATGGGGCAACGTCCACCACCGATCACACTGTGATACCACATCCATGCCTCGGGATTGATCGGTTCGCCGACCGTTCCCAATAGGCGCAGTGAGGAAAGGTCATGCTTGCCAGGCCATGCCTCGCCCCATTTCATGAAGCTGCGGATGGCCGTTGGCGCCGTGTAGAAGATCGTCACGGCATGACGTTCAATGATATCCCAGAACCGGTCCGGCTGCGGGTAATTGGGCGTCCCTTCGTAGATAAGTACGGTAGCGCCGTTAAGCAACGGACCATAGACGATGTAGGAATGGCCCGTGATCCAACCGACGTCTGCCGTGCAGAAGTATGTGTCGGAGTCCTGCAGGTCGAACACCATCCTGGTGGTGTAGGCCACCTGTGTCAGATAGCCTCCGGTGGTGTGCAGAATGCCCTTGGGCTTGCCTGTCGAACCGCTCGTGTAGAGAATGAACAGCGGATGCTCGGAGTCCAACTGGGCCGGCTCGTTGACCGCCGATTCTCCCCCGACAAGGTCATGCCACCAGTGGTCACGCCCGCGCTTCATGACGACCGTATCACCCGTTCGACGCACGACCAGTAGATGCCGCACCGTCGGGCACTTCTTCACGGCAGCATCCGCAGCCGATTTGAGCTCGACCGTGCCGCCGCGTCGAAACGCCCCGTCCTGCGTGATCAGCAGCACCGCCCCGGAATCGTTGATTCGCTCACGCACAGCCTCACTGCTGAAGCCGCCGAAGATCACGTTGTGCGTGGCACCGATGCGCGCACAGGCCAGCATGGCAATGACGGCCTCCGGAACCATACCCATGTAAATGGCCACGACGTCACCGCGCTTGACACCCAGGCGAAGCAGTGCGTTGGAGGCCTTGCTTACCTCGGCGTGCAACTGCTGATAGGTCAGCGTGCGCACCTCGCCGGGCTCACCTTCCCATATCAATGCCGCCTTCGTGCGGCGCCAGCCACCAAGGTGACGGTCGAGACAATTCACCGAGGCATTGATGGTGCCACCGACGAACCACCGGGCATGGGGATGCTTCCAGTCGAGCGGACGTTTCCAGTCGCGGAACCAGGCCAGCTCGCGCGCCCGCTCCTGCCAGAACGCCACCACGTCAGATGAGGCCTGCCGTCGGAGCTTACTCAACGCGGCCGGCGTAGGTACATGGGCACTGCCGGAAAACGCGGCAGGAGGCGCGAACAGCCGTTTTTCCGTAAGAACAGAGGAGATTCTCTCCAGGCTACGTGCTGAGTTCCGTGACCCGGTACGCGACGTGCGTGCTGGCATGGGATGCCTTTCGGAAACGGTGAAATGGAGACGTAACTACTTGACGATCGCCGAGATGGCCTTGAACGTATCTGTTCCAGCTGCCCGGAGCAGCTCAAAAAGCAGCGATTCCATGGTCGTAATGATCGCCCCCTGCTGACGCATGCGGTCAATGGCAATGCGCTTGTCGTTTGGATGACGTGACGAGACGCAGTCTTCCACCACGATGACGGTCTGCCCCTGCGACAGCAGGTCAAGCACGGTCTGCAGCACACACACATGAGTCTCGATACCGAAGACGATGATCTGATGCCGGCGCGCGCCGAGAACGGCCGCCTCGATATCCTGCACGCCGCAGCAGCTGAAGGTCATCTTCTCGAGCGGCTCATGCTGGCCGAGTGCTTCGCGAACAGGATCGATCGTGGATCCTAGTCCCTTGACATACTGCTCGGTTACCGTGATGGGAACATTAAGAACCCCCAGCCCCCTGATAAGCCGACTGCAGCGATGAGCCAACTCTTCGTGGGCATGAATATGCGGAAACAGCCGCTCCTGAATGTCAATGCACAAGGCCATGCAATGGTGTGCGTCAAGGCGCATACGGAGTCTCCGGTTAGTGTGTTAGCGTTCAGGATCGACGAGGGCAAAACTACGACCTCTGCGTAATGATCACACCCACCAGGGCGATGGCTCCGCCGATGACGAATACCGGGCTCGGCATTGCCCCCACAAGGATAAATGTCAGTACCGAGGTGATCACCGGCTGAAGGTTGTTGAAGACGGCAACCTTGCTCGATTCGAGCCGACTTAACGCAAAGTACCACAGGCCGTAGCCAATGCCCGAGGTGACGACGCCGAGATAGAACAGCTGCATCCAGATGTGCGACGAACCCGACGCCAGGAGCGGGTCCAAGGGGGCATGCACGGGCAGTACTGCCCAGACGGGGATGTAGATGGCAAGTCCTGCGAAAAAGGTCATGGCAATAGCCTGCACCGGACCATACCGATCAACAATGCGTCGTCCGTAGAGCGTAAAGCACGCCCACGACATGCTTGCCATCAGGACCATGACGTTGCCAGTCATCTGACCGGCAACGACGCCCGCGCCGCGGTCCACGAGTACGATCGCCGCGCCGAACAGGGCGATAACCACGCCCATCAGCTTTCCTCGTGTGGCCGGCACGCGATGTACGCCTACCTGCAACGCCACGACAAAGGCGGGCGTCAAGGCGTAGGCCAGCGAAGCATTCGGCGCTGTCGTGTAGGACACGCCCCAGATAAAGAGGATCTGATTGATGGGGATGTTGATCAATCCCAGCAACAGGATGAGCCAGACGTCACGTCGGTCAACGCGCTTCCAGGTGTGGCGACGGATCGCATACCAGAGTGCAAAGGCAAGGCACGTCCAGAGCCCACGAACAAGTACAACACTGGCCGGATGCAGCCACGCAGTGGCGTCTTTGGCGATAAGGTGCGTACTGGAAGCAATGAACTGCTGCAAAAGCAGCACGGCGTAGATCGTCATGTCAGGCGCTCGCGACATAGCGCCACGATCTCGGCGCTTTGCGACTCATAGCTCAGGCGGCGGATCGTCTCACACGCCTGAACCGCCCGGAGCCGCAGCGGCTCGCTGGTAAGCGAGTCGATCGCAGCGCAGATATCCCCAGGATTTAGAGCACGGTCAACCAGAAGTCCCACCGGATGCTCGGCTATATGCACACGCAGTGCGGGAAGATCGGTTGTCAGCACTGGAACGCGAGCCATCATGTACTCAAACAGTTTATTAGGCAAAGCGTATTCATAGCTCAGGGAAAGGGGCTCGATCAGGCACACGCCCACGTCGGCTCCGCACGTGAGCGCATGCAGCTCATCATAGGCCACGCTTCCCAGCCAGTGCACACGAGACTCGACACCGAGGTCACGCGCCGTCTGGCGCAGCGTCACTTCAGCAGGGCCGCCTCCGACCACGGCAAGGTGCAGACGCGGATCAAGGGACAGTGCCATAAACATCGGGACAAGCCCCCTGCCCTTGTGGATAACACCCTGGTAGAGCGCCAGGATGTCATTGTCGTCCACTCCGCAGCGCTCACGCAGATCACTGTCAACCAGTTCTCTGTATGGAGGAGTATTCAGAAGGACAACTGGCGGCGAGCTTAAAGCGAACCGATCCTGGACAACGGCAGCATCAAGTGGACCCGAGACGATCACACGGTCGACGTTCTTCAGCATCTGCCGCTCATGCCAGGCGAGTACGCGCTGCCGCACTCCCCTGCCTTCGAGCGGACCCAGCGCAAAGTAGAACTCCCGCATGTCATAGAACAGTGGAGCACCGCAGCGCTGTGCCACAATGCGAGCCGCATCGAGAGCAAACAGGTCCATGGCGATGACAAGACGCGCATGCACGGCCAGACCCTGTGTGCTCGTTCGTAGGGACCACCATCTTCGCAGGGCACGTCCGCCGGGATCGTTCCATGGAATGATCGCGGGCTCAAGCTTGCCCCCTGACCCGAGGTGATGACCGGCGTCGGATGCAGCATGGACCACGACACGTAATCCTGACGCGCTCAGTGCTCGGGCAAGATTCAGCGTCCGGGCGTCCTGCCGCACGTCGGCTAGAGCGATCAGAAGCACATCTGTATCGATCACTTTACGATCCCCGACGCAGGTCGAGATGGTAGGTACTGCGAAGGATACCCCGCGCGTCGAATCGCTCCTTGAAGTTGATCAGTCCAAGCGACGGCGTCATCGGATCCTCGGCCTTGGTGTCTTGCGAAACACCGATATCGACCCATTCGTAGCCATTCTCAATGGCCCAGCGCACCGTTTCGTGCATGATGAGATAGATCGGACGCAAGTGCTCGTACTCATAGCGGAGCATGTTGTAGAAGCAGAGCACCACTTTTCGATTGGCCAGAAAGAGTAACGATCCGGCGATCGGCTCACCGTTATGATAGACCATGTTAAGACGAAGCTTCTCGGGCATCAGATCGCGCAGCTTTAGCAGGTCCTCAAGCGTGTGCGTCGGCCTAGTGTTGTGCCGCGCCTTGTTCTCAATCAGGATTTTATGAAACGTCCCGTAGTCATCCGATTCGCAGATCGTGATCGCCCCCTGACGAAGGATCTTGCGCACGGATTTGCGAGCCGTCTGATCGAAGTACTCCAGGAAATCCTTGCCACGCTTGAGATCGATCGCATGCGAGATGTAGTGAAGCTCAAAGCTTGCTTTGCGATAGAGCATCGCATACTCAATGTGCTGACTGTAATTCAGCGTGTAGATAAGTGGCGGCGGAATCAGATAGGCATCGGTCAGACCTGCACCGCGAGCATAATCAATGAAGGCATCGACGATGTGCAGGCAGCGTTCAAATGATTCATCAGCGACGACGATCGAGCCGTACGATGCTCCGGTGGGAGACCACAGTGCTCCGTCCCTGCCGATACCGGCCGGAAGAACCGCTAAAAGCCGATCGTCTTCGCGAAACATCAGGTGATGCCAGTTCCACTTTCCGTCGGGGTGATAGTCCAGGAACTGCTGCAAATGAAACATCGTACCGTTGTTGGAACGCTCGACAAAAGCATCCCATTCCTGACGGTATTCTGGGGTGTACGGGTGGACGGTGATCATGCCGGAAAGTCGTGGCGCATTTAAGGAACGAAGTTACGGAGTGGACTGCGGAACACTATATTGCAGCGGTAAACTTTCACGTTCATTATCGCAGGGAGCACTGCATGAAGAGTCTCTTTTTCACCGTCATTGTCCTTATCACGGCCGTCAGCGGCGCCCTGGCGCAATTGCCCGAGGAACGGGTCGTCGTAGGAGCTTCAACCGGCTGGTTCCCCGGAGCACACCTCGGGTATAACATCAATGATAAGTTTCAGCTGGCGGTACAGCTTGGTCTTCGCAGTGTCGGGAAATCGGAACAAGCATCGCTTGCAGACGGTAACACGTACATTACAATCTGTCTATCTGGAAAGTATTTTTTGACGAACAGTGATGACTTCAATGCCTATGGTCTGGGTGTGTTTTACATCAATCCCGCAACGATGTCCGGCCTCAATGCCTCCGGGCACAATCAGGGAATCGCCTTAGGCGCGGGTGCAGAGTATTTCCCATCGAAGAACGTCGGACTCTTTGCTCAACTGGCAGTTCTGCGGCTCCCCTTTGACGACAAGACTGATGCATTGCATCTCGGTCTTCTCACGCCCTCGGTGGGAATTGAATGGTTCCTCAACCTTGACTGAGCCAACTCAGCTATTAGAGTACTTCAAGGGGCGACAGTGCGCACGCGTGTGTCGCCCCTTTGCTTTTTGACCTTACCGATGTCCGACCCGAAGAATATCGCCATCCTTCGTACCGACCGTCTCGGCGATATGGTCCTGACGCTACCGATGTTCCCGGTGTTGCGGGAGCGTTTCCCTGATGCACGTCTCACATTGATTGCTTCCCACTATGTTGAGCCCCTTGTCCGGAATGTGGCCTGCATCGACGACGTTATCTATCTGGATCAGCCTAAGATGGACATTGCGCCAGTACTGCGCTCCCGAGAAATCGACACACTCTTTGCTCCCCGCCCCAGATTCTCCGAGGCCTGGCAGGCTCTGCGCTCGGGAGTTAACCGGCGCGTGGGTTCGGGATATCGATGGTACTCGCCGCTCTATAATCTGCGGATTTCCGAACACCGCTCCGATGCTGCCTATCACGAGGCCGAATACAACGTCCGCATGATCATGCATGCTTTCGGCGGTACAATGCCGGAGGTTGGCCTTGTATCACCGCTGGCGAAGCCTGCAGAGAGGTCATGGCGTGAACGACCGCGGGTGGTGGTTCACCCCGGGTCAGGAGGCTCGGCAAAGGACTGGCCGTCCGAGCGCTTTGGTCAGGCAGCACAGCGCATCGCAAGAGAGCTTGATGCCGAGATCATCATCACGGGTATCGCTACCGAACGGGAGCTTTGCGATCGCGTCCTGTCGGTGTGTCCGCAGGCGACTGATCTTTGCGGCAGTCTCAGCCTCGCAGCAATGATCGACCTGCTTTCGGAATCGGACCTTCTGCTGGCCAATTCTACCGGTGTGCTGCACATTGCCGCTTCACTCGGCACTGCCGTGGTGGGATTCTATCCGTCCACTCCGAGCATGAGTGCCGATCGATGGGGCCCGTACACGAAGAGAGCCGTCGTGCTCGAGAGCGGGCTCGGCGACGATATGCTCACGATCACCGTCGACGATGCCGTGGCTGCGGCCGAGATACTGCTGACGCCGCCTTAGCCCCCGGTGAGGAAGCGTCGCACACGCTCGGCATCCTCGGGTGTATCCACGCTGATAAACTGTGCGTCGGTTTCTACACAGGCAAAGTGCGCCCCGTCAGCCAGCAGACGCAACTGCTCGAGCGATTCAAGACGCTCCAGCTCCGTTGGTGGCAAGGCCACATGTCGCTGCAGCGCATGCGTGCGGTAGGCGTAGATCCCGATGTGCTTCCAGTAGGTGCTGTGCTCGAGCCACTGTGCTGCATCGACGCCACGCACATGCGGCACCGCCGAACGGGAGAAGTATACAGCTCTGTGTGATGACGTCATAACGACTTTTACGATATTCGGATCCA
Organism: Ignavibacteria bacterium; assembly: GCA_040380835.1. Lineage (GTDB taxonomy): Bacteria > Bacteroidota > Ignavibacteria > Kapaibacteriales > Kapaibacteriaceae > UBA10438. The sequence continues at coordinate 14,843 of JBEIIK010000016.1, forward strand.
TCAGGTCACGGGGCTCATCAATACGCGTTACCGGAGTAGCAACATCAGCTGTCCCAGCATGAAGCGCCCGGACAAGGTCCGTAAGCACCGAAGCATGCAGCAGGGGCTCATCACCCTGGATGTTGATCACCATCTCGGGCGCTTTCGATAACAAAGCGACGGCGGAATGACAGCGGTCCGTACCACTCGGCAGAGCCGGATCGGTCATGACGAACTCAGCACCGATGCGGCGCGCTTCGGAAGCCACACGTTCGTCATCGGTAGCGATCAGTACACGGTCGAGCTCGGCGCAGCAGGATGCCGCTCGCCAGACACGCTCGATCATCGACGCTCCACACAGATCGACAAGGGGCTTACCCGGCAGCCGGGTGGCGGCATAGCGCGCCGGAATAACACCTACGATCATCCAAGGACCTTGGGCACCTTGATAAATGCCTCGTTCTTCTTGGGCGCGTTACTCAGGGCATCGGCCGTAGAGATGGACTCGCCCACAACGTCGTCACGAAGAATATTGGACTGATCGTTGACGGCCGTCATTGGTTCGACGTCGGACATATCAACAGACTTGAGAACATCGACAAAGGCGACGATGTCGGTGAACTCACGTGCAAAGGCTTCGGCCTGTTCGTCGGTAAAACGCAGGCGGGCCAGCAAGGCAATTGAATGGATCTCATCTATGGTCATGGTTGCGAATCTACGGCGTTGGCGATGATGTCATGCACCCGTTGCATGAGCCCCTTCTCCTCTTCACGCGTTGCACCCACCGGCACGTTGATGGCCGGGAAGATCCGCAGATGCACCACGCCACCTTTGAGACGGCGCGTCCCCTTTGGAAGGATCGATGCCGTTCCGAGGAGTGCCACCGGCACGATCGGCCGCTCGCTTTTGACGGCCAGCGTGAATGCTCCGCGGCGGAATTCCTGGACATGTCCGTCGGGACTGCGCGTTCCTTCAGGAAAGATCAGCACGGACGAGCCACTGCGCAGCGTAGCCGTGACCTCGTCAAGCACCGCGGCGGCCTGACGCTTCCTGCCCCGGTCAATGGCAATGAATGGTGAGACGGCAAGACTCCATCCGAAGAATGGAACGCGTTCCAGCTCCTTCTTGTACATGATCCGCACGTTGTCCGGCACAAAGGCCAAAATCACGGGAATGTCGAACATGCTGGCGTGGTTGGAAGCATACACGTATCGTTCGCCGGGGACGAGGTGTTCGTCGCCCTCGACGAGGACGCGCACCCCAGACCATCGCAGCACCAGACGCGACCACGCTCGCGCATAGGCGAAGTACACATCGTGATTGCGCCACAGCAGCATATGGATGGTAACCGCGATCGCATATGCAACCGTCACCAGAACAAGGGCGATGATAACAAGCCAGGTGCGCATTGGGCAAACCTCGCAACTCGCGGCTGCTTCACCAAGAACTGCATGAAACGCATATTGCGACATGCCCGGACTCGAAGATCTCGCATCAATGCTCGGAATGCCCGAGCGTAAGGCCGAACAGGCCTCTACAACCCCGAAACGCGTCGGCCATGACGGCCAGGTTCTGCGCCTGCGCGTACGCGTTGAGAAGCGTCGCGGTAAACCGGTGACCATAGCATGGGGCTTCTTTTCCCACCCTGCGGAGCTCAACCGCCTGCTTTCGCTGATGAAAAAGTCACTCGGAGCCGGCGGACAGATCGTCGATCAGACGATCGAAATGCAGGGCGATCACGTGCAGCGCATCAAAGACCTGCTGATCAAAGAGGGCTATCGCGTCGGGTAGGGGGCTTGTCAGTCAACCGAAATCATACTTCCGGGGTTGATGCCGACATCAAAACGTCGCATCAACGTTCCGGCAGTATCGATGATAACGACCTCTCCATCGGTGACGTAGTTGCGGGCATTACCGATAACGAGTCGCGATGATCGCCTATCCCAGGTAAGTGAGTACCATGCATCAGCTGTTGCTCTGCTGATAACCGTCGAGAGACGTCCACCGGCCACGCGGCTCACTCCCCCGGCGTGTAGCACATAGAACGTTCCGGTAACGGGATCGACGCAGGCCGAACGTGGTGACCGCAGGCGATGGTGCTCAATGATGGTTCGCTTGATCGGGTCATAAAGCACGACGCCGCCAAGTGAATCCGCGGCAGAGACAAGGTGACGGTAAGTACACCAGACTCTTCCTGTACGGGGCTCTTCAAGCACATTCATGACGTTGGGAAGCCCCCTGATGGTATCGACGATTGAAAGGTCTGATGCTGCGAGTGCGAGCACTGTGCCGGCCCCGGATTCACTACGGCGCAGATCGCCAAGACCGCTGATGGCCACATACACGCGCCCGCCCGCAACTGCGATGCCCTCGGGTGCAGGCCCGACTTCGACGCGTGGGATACGCACGGTGAGAGTACGCGCGTTGAACTCGGCGATCGACGCATCGTTGAGAAAGGTACATACGGCCACAGAGTCGTTGACAAAGGCCATTGCATACGGCTCTCGCAGGTCAGCAAATCGCAGACGCCCGAGCCACAGTCCGCTGCGCCGATTAAACATCTCGATAGAGCGAGACGTACTGACGACGACCCAGATGGTATCTCCACGAACGTGAATGTCAGAACCAGTATCACCCAGACGCAGCCCGGTGTTGAAGCGGCCCACGACGTCCCGCACCACGTGGCCATCATCACCGATGAACCATAGTGTGGTGTTATCCTGACGCCAGAGTCCTTCGCAGAGAACAAAAATGCCGGGACCATCAATGCTGCCGGCGTCTGCCGGCATGCCGGTTGGTGTTGGCAGACAGCCGACAAAGAGCACCGCCAGCGCCGCTCCCGCCATGCGCCATATCGAACGTTGCCACCTCATGAGCGCAGAACCTTTGCTAGCAGCTGACGCTGGCCGTCAATGACGATCACATAGTACCAGCCCCGTGGCAACCACGAAAGATCAAGACGTACGATACCGGCATCATGCTGCGTGGTGCTGATCACCCGACCTGTCACATCCATGATCTGCGATGTCGACGGTCTCGGCAGAGCAAGCTCAACTTCCGGTGCAGAAAGCACCGGAGTGATGGCCACCTGCCAGGCTGCATCGACCGCGTGAAGAGCCAGAACGACATCAAGATCGAACCCCGAAAGTGTCGGATCGAAAAAGGGGCTTGCCGGGTTGTCCAGTACGATCGACGTCACGTCCCGCAGACGGACCCAGCGCACGGAATCCAGGCCAACGTCGGCCAGATCAAATCTGTCTCCGCCGCTGCGCTGCGGATCATACGGGTCCTGCCCCGACGTCGGTGTGATCCCGGCAAGCCCCTTGCAGCTCACTGAGTCATACTGAAACATCGTCCACTCGAGTCCGTCACGGCTAACTTCGACCGTCGCCGGCTCTGCATAGATGCGTCCGGCGCCATAGCGAAAGGCATTCTCAAACACGGTAAAGTCGGCTCCGGGGCCGTCAACAATCAGCCCTCTACGCAGTCCGAGCGTGATCGTGCCGCCCAGCCCGATCGAGCAGATCTCGCGCGGATCAGTAGCGGGCACCGTATCACGGGCCAGAGCTGACGGACCGACAAGGACGTTTGCCGGAAAGAACACGCCGCCCTGCCCGGTGCGCTGGCCTGCACCATACGTAAACGACTTTACCGTATCAAGGGGCTGAGCTCTCCACTGTGCAATTGCGGAGGTTGATGCCAGTACCAGTAAAGTCAGCCATACGAGCAGTGAATCGGCAACATTGATCCAGTCATACGGACAATGGCGGCACTTGCTACCACAGCACTCGCCGCGACGTCTGAGCGCCACTTCAGTGATGACTCGGTATCCGCTGGAGGGATCGACGTACGTATCCTGTCCGCGTGCGCAGGCCCCTTCATGAAGCTGCCGGGTACGCTCATCGAGCTTAAGCGGTGGTTTGCGAAGTGCCATTACAAGTCCACCCCCATGATCACCCGCATTGCGCGGCCCGGCATCGGGTAGCCGCGCACGACCTGATATGATACGTCAAACAGATTATCACACTGCAGCATCACCTTTGCTCGCAGTGACCGCCCGTGAACGCGCAATCCCGCCTGCATGGAAACGATGGCAAATGGCTCGAGCATCAGATCCTGTGATTCTCCGGATAGGGCGTAGCGATATCCGGTATATGACCACTGCGCAGACGCAAACAAGCGGCCGAGGTCCCACTGAAACAGAGCTGAAGCAAGCTCCGGCACGGCATATGGGACGAGCCGGCCGTCAAGTGCAGGCCGCCCGGTGGCATCACGCATGAACTGAAGCGTATATGACCACTGCGCCATGATCTTACCGTCCAATACGCGAGCACGCACAACAAGCTCAGCACCTTTGCTTGTGGCACTACCTATGTTCTGAGCACTGGTGATCACGGGGCTTACCGGCACCGACACGATGAGATCTCGGATGATCGCACTGTAGGCTGTCAGATCAATACTACACCAGGACCAAGGTTCCACAACGACACCAACATCAACGGTGGACGCATGCTCGGAGCGTAGATCCTGGGTGCCATAATTCAGATAGTACAATTCGTTAAATGTTGCAGGACGGAAGCTTATGCTCCAGCCGGCACGAACGGCAATTCCCTCCACCAGTGGTCGGCGCAGTGCGATCATGGGAGAGAGCGCAGTTCCGACATCCGAGAATATGTCAGCTCGCATAGCCAGTCGGAGCTCGACGTTGGTGGCAAGCACATCCGAGACCAGTACATCGGCAGCGGCGCTGACAGATGCGCGCCGGACGGACTGGCCGTCGGTGGTGACAATGGAAGCCCCCTGCAGATCAGCATGGGAAGCGTCCAGCCTGAGGGTCGACAGATAGTTTCTCTGCTGATGTCTCCAGATGGTGCTCACCGTTGCATCACGCTGAATGTATCGCACGTCTATACCCTGTGTGCCGATGATCGTCGCATCGGGATCGGCAAAGTGCTGATCAAGGTATCGTATGGATGTAAGAACTGTGAGGCGATCACTTGCCGACTCCAGCAGAACCGAGCGAAAGATAGCCATGACGTCGTCATCGTGCAGGCGAGCTCGTGCCTGGGTGATTGATCCCTGCACCACGGCTCCGGGAACACCGCGATCGGCCGTGCGCAGGAGCAGAGTTGCCGAGTGCCGATCACCAAGCTCAAACCGGGCAAGCCCCCTAAGGTGGCGGGCATCACCGTTCTGACGGTTTACCTCGAGTGATGTGCCGAACTGCGAGGTGGTAAATGGAAACGATCCACGCGTGCCGAGGACGTCAAGATCGATGCCGAGACGAGCTCCCTGACCGAGGTTCAAAGTTGCGCCGGCTGCTGAACGCCATTCGTTGAAGGCCCCGTGGGATAGTAGAGCGGAAGCTCCGGATGAGTCAGCGAGACGTAGCTGGACATTGATCGCGCCAGTTAGGGCATTAGCGCCGTAGAGAGCGGATGTGCCACCACGAATAACTTCGGCCCGATCAAGGGTGCGCAGCGGGATAGATGCAAGATCAATGCTGCCGTTCTGAGCTGATGAAAGTCGTGCACCATCGAGCATCACAAGCGATTGTGCCGAGGAGCCCCCTCGCAGCGAGACGAGTTGTAGTCCTCCAAGGCCGCCATAATCCCTTACAAACACCCCGGGAAAAAGTGTCATGGCTGCGGTCATTGTCATAGGTGCCATTCGGTCGATAACCTCACGAGTCAGAGCCGATCGTGCAGGACCGGCTCCGGTGATGTCAGACGTCCAAATGTTTGCGGTAACAACGATGGCACTTTCGCGCTGCGCCACACGAATAGAATCATGCTCGGCCGAGCGCGCCGTTACCAGCATGGCAGATACCAGCGCGAGTATGCATATCGTCTTGGGGGCTTTCACCGGATTGCGAAACTACGCCACCCGACTACGTCTTACTTTGGAGAAATGCCCGCTGAACCTTAGAATTGCAGCCCATTGGTCGCTTAGCTCAGCTGGTTCAGAGCGTTCGCTTCACACGCGAAAGGTCATAGGTTCAAATCCTATAGCGACCACTAGACAGGTTTGAGGTTTGAGGTTTGAGGTTTGAGGTTTGAGGTTTGAGGTTTGAGGTTTGAGGTTTGAGTCACCAGTAATTCGTAATCAGTAATCAGTAATCAGTAATCAGTAATCAGTCATCAGTAACTCGTAGTCACTCGGAGGCAGTTGCGATTCGTTTTGCCAGTGCGGTCTCCAGCTCTGCGAGGACCTGATTATAGACCTGGATCTCGCCGGTATTCACACCTGAGGCATCGTGACGGACAGTCACGGAGCGGGACATATAGCGTTTCTCCGGCAGATCTACTTTAGGAAGTCCCAACGGGGCACGTTGTGACGTATCGAAATTCAATGTGACGCGGCAATCGGGGCACACCTCGGTGACCACGGCTGCTACGCTATTGGCTCGCTGGACATCGAGCGTTGTGTTTTGCTCAGTTCCGGCGAGTACCTCGGCGTATCCATTGATGTTGATTTCGGTGTCTGCGGGAAGTCCTGTGATGAATGAAGCAAGTTTCGCACGTTCTGACCGCAGAACGTATTGGCTGCGGGCACCGAACAGGACGACGCTTGTATTGGCAAAGGTCGAAGCCAGGAGCGTCTCGGATGGGATCTCGAGATAGATCTGGAAAGGATCGCCTGATACCGTCATGATCTCCACCCGGCGATACTCAGGTGTATTGATCAAACCACCAACAAATGTCAGGTCGGGTGGAACACAATTGATATTTGAGTTGCTGATCCTGACGCGTGCCGACGATATCTTTCGCCGATTGACAAGATAGTCCCGAATCCGTTCCGCGCGGCTGCGGGCCAATCGGCATTCAAGTTCACCCTTGGTTCGTTCTTCAAAGCCGTGAAGCACGACAGTATCGCTCGAAGCCGCAAGCTGCGTAGCCAGGGCATCGAGCACTCGCAGATAGGCATCGTGCTGCGTGCGCACCTCGGTGCGTGATGTCCCCATAGCAAGGGGCTCCAGAACATAGCGCCTTGCGATCTCGGACGAAGCCGAATCAAAGAACACCGCCGGCAGAAGTTGAACACGAATCGGGGATGTTGCGGTGACCGACCGGGCGTACATCAAGGCCACGGATTCGAGTGAAGGCAGGCTTCGATTATCCTCGATTGAGCCCGGTGCGAAACTAGAAGACCGATACCCCCGGCCCGTAGAAGTCGAAGTATCAACTGTGCCGTTGCTCGGCGGCATCATCACCCAGGAGTCATAGGCACCGGCGGCAATCAGACTATCGATGGTCATTCGCGTTTGCTCGGGTGCGGTTCGATTGGAGGCGACCGGCTTGTTTGATGCCTTTGCCCGGACGTTGGCAGCGCTTATGCGTCCGACATTAACAAGCATCATGATGGCAGCAGCAAGGATCATGCACCGACGTCCCGTGACATCAAACCCATGAAGTCTGACGCCGCCCTCTGCATACGAGACACAATGTCTGAACGATGGAAGCAGGGCTGAGGCTCTGGCGAGTATCGAGGGTGATTTGTGCTGTTGCATGGTTGTGCTCCTGAAATGTTCGATGCGAACATCGGGATCACCCTATATGCCGGAAATCACCTATAAACGGTAGGACGCTCAATTACCGACTAGTCGGTAGGGGGCGTTCCCTTCGAGCAAATTCCTGCACTGATGGCATAATGAACCATCTCAACAGTGTTTTTCAGGCCCAGTTTCCCCATCACATTTTTGCGATGTGTTTCGATGGTGTCTTTGCTGCGAAACAGCCGCTCGGCGGCTTCAGCATTCGTCAGCCCTTCACAGGCAAGGAGCTGCAATACCACTTTCTCTGTGGCCGTCAGCTCCGTTGATTCACGGATGATCTGCACGTTGGACGGAAGGTTACGTATCACCACGTGTCCGCCCTTGCAGACATCTTCGATGAAGGCAACGATCTCTGATTTTGAGCCACTCTTGTAGGTAATGCCGTCCATTTTCGTCCGCATTGCACGAACTCGTAGCTCTTCATTGATGTGATAGGTCAGGTAGACCACTCGTGGCAGTTCGCCCATGCTTTTGATCACTTCGCAGAGCTGGAATCCGCTCATGTGCGGCATGTCGATATCTGTTACGACAATGTCGATCTCCTCACGGCGTTTGGATATCTCCTCGACGGCAACGCGCGGGTCAGTAGAACGACCTACGACATGGAACTGCTCATACCCATCTAGGTCTGCACAGAGTCCGTCGAGAATCAGCTCATGATCATCAACACAGTATACACGGATCATTCGGTCGCCCTTTCCTGCCGGGGAATTGTCACCTCAATATAGGTACCTCGATCGGGAGCACTCTCTATGCGTACGTTGCCGCCAACAAGTTCTATGCGTGCGCGCATCTCCCGAAGCCCCATTCCGCCGCCGATACTACCGGAATCAAATCCCCTGCCGTCATCTTCGACTCCGAGATGGTAGTGATCATCATGTGTAACAATATTGATCGAACAGACGTGTGCGCCGGAATGCTTGATTACGTTCTGCAGTAGCGTCTGTATGACCCTGTAAAGAGCCCGAGCTGAGGCATTGGGCATTTCATCAAGCTGACCCGTAACGATGACCTGCAGATCAAGATCCGGCACTGCCTGAGTGATCTCATCACGCATGACGGACAGCGCCTCAACAAGGCCTCGGCCGGAGATGCCTCCATCGGCAAGCAAATGGGCTATGCGTCTGGCATCGGACGAAGCACGACGGCTCACGACGGTCATCGTTGACAGGATCTGAGCACGCTCCGGCGGCGGGATGTCACTTTCACCGACGAGACGTTCCGAAAGACGCATCAGGACCGTCAGATCCTGTCCAATCGAATCATGCAGCTCCCGACCGATCTCGGACATGGTACGTGTCTGTGTGTCCACGATCACACGGGAAAGCTCCTGCTGTCGATCAATCTCGAGTCGGGACCGTTCTTGCTCAAAACGCGAGCGTAGATCAATGATCGCATTAACACCTTTGGAAACTGATTGTATTCGTTCATCCTGCACGTGCCGATAGCACTCGAGCAGTTCGAGACGGAAACCGTCATCTTCAGCCCACATCAGCGTGTCTTTCAGCACCCCATGTGTCTCCTCCAGCAGTCCGCCGGAAAGGCCCAAATCGATGGCCAGGCGGACAGATGCTATGGAATCTTCAACTTCACCGGCGACGTGCTTCATGTATGCGTTGATATAGTGCAACTGCAGCTTCGTCCCGACCTGAAAGCTCAGCTCAGGGAGATCGGAAATCTCCGCCATAAGTGCTCTGACCACGTCGTACCGCGCGCGATTTATCTCCTGCTCGGCTAGCCCGACAATGGCCTGGGCATACAATGATGGTGAAGTGGACAGAGAAAGGTTTGACAGGGCATCACGGTAGAGCGTTTCAGCTTCATCATACCGTTTCTGGCTCTTGGCAATGACGGCAATATTGAGCAGGGTTCGTGCTCTATGAGTGCCCGGGACCTTCATTGGCCCCATACCGAGAACCTCGCGAAAACGGCGCTCAGCCTCGACGTCATTTCCTGAACGATGAAGTGCCGTGGCGAGGTTGGCAAGTAGCGGAGCATAGCTTGCTTCGCCCCCGAATTCACGTATCGCATCAACGATAGACAAATAGGACGACACAGCCCCGGTCATGTCGCCCTTTAAAAGCTGAATGGAACCAATCTCATTACCACAAAGGGCCTCTTCATACTTCCATCCTTCACTTCGAAAAATCGCCGAAGCATGAAGCTGGTGAGTGAGAGCTGCGTCGTACTGAGAGCGAAGCCGAAGGTATGTACCCATACGAAAATTCGCCATGGCTGATGCTATTGGTTCGGCCATCAGGGGATGATTTCGAAGCTGCTCGACACAGACCTCTGCAAGAGACAGGTCCCCATTATCCACGGCCATACGCAATCGAACAATGGTCAGGACAAATGACTCAACATCGGACTCCGGATCATCGACGGATTCCAAAGTCGCGTTCGCTCCCGACACGTCCCGCTCAAGAAGTCGCCTGACAACCTCGGCGAGCTGCGACAACGTGCGACTGGCGTTTTCCGGTTCCTCTCCGCGGATGATTGACCGCAATACTGATGCTGTATTCACAAAAACTCCGATTTTATTCAGTAAGAATAATAACAGATTCTCACATCGAATCGCTCAAAATCTTCATACATTGATTTGCTTTGGCGATTCCATAAAGTTTTAATGTCAGCAATCCGCTCGGTTGTTGACACCAATCGGTTAGTGGGATTGCACTTCGCAATCACAAACCCGTTACAGTGTAGAGGTAGCCATGCAAGAGAAAGCAATCGTTCGTGAGGCAAGTTTTGGTGTCGAGATCGATCCAGCCACAGGACAGCTGGGCGGCCCGGTACAGATCGCCCAGGGTCAGAAGATTCAATTCGCAGCATCCGATGTTTCCGGAGCGGGACCCAACAGAAGTATTCGGATCGGTGCGCGTGCCCAGTATCCGGAGGGCAGTGGCAAGATCATCGAGACCACCCAGCCAGTTCCGGTCGGAAGCCCCGTTCAGTAAATATTTTCCGGCTCCGTATTCATGAAATGGCAGCGGGATCTACTTCGATCTTTCTCCAAACTCTTACCACTTTTTCAGTTTCAGATTGAGGTGTAGAATGTCCAGATTGGTGCAGTTCATGTTGGCTGTTTTGATCGTTGTCGCCATGGCGCTTGGTCTTGCAGGGTGTGGTGATGGCAAAGGTTCATCGCGCACTCCGCGGATGACGAAGATTGTGTTCAAGGGACCGATCGCAGTTGTTGTTGTTGGCGATACAACCGCAACCCCGATCACATTACCCTCCGGAGATAGTGCGTACTGCTCGCCGACCGATCTGATCTATTCGGCCAGTGATACCACGCTCAGGGCACGGGCGCGGATCTACAATCCGATCACGGGAGCACCGCCGTACACCCGCATCATCGAGACTACGCAGCCGTTGCCTGTTGGAATCATTTGCGAATAAGGCAGCATGGCTCGCAGACCATCAAGGGGCCAGCGGTCGCAGGTGCATTTTCCAGGGACGCACATTTTGCCACACGGCGTTGCTTTGCAATCTCATGTGGTAGAGCATTGGAGAAATACACTCTGGTTCTCCGCCTCGGCTATATTCCGAATGCCCCTAAGAAGTGCATCCGGAGTGAAGGATATGCTGTCAATGTGATGACGCACTAGGAACGTCGCAAAGTCCGGCCGATCGCTCGGAGCCTGTCCGCACAGGCCGATCGTTCGGCCGGATCGTTTTGCACGACCAATCATGTCGCCCAAAACGGAAAGAACGGCTGCATCAGATTCATCAAAGAGCGGACCCAGGACCTCAGAGTCTCGGTCGACACCGAGGACCAGCTGCGTGAGATCATTCGAGCCAATGGAGAATCCGTCAAAGACGGCGGCAAACTGTTCGGCCAGAACGACATTGCTGGGAATCTCGGCCATAACGTAGATCTGAAGTCCGTTACGACCACGGACCAGGCCAGCCTCAGACATGGTCTTCAGGACGTTGCGTCCTTCCTCCGGAGTGCGGCAGAACGGAATCATAACGATGATGTTGGTTAGCCCCATATCATCACGTGCACTCTTTACGGCTTCGCATTCCATGAGGAAGCCGTCCCGATACCGCGGGTGGTAATAGCGTGATGCCCCGCGAAAGCCCAGCATCGGATTCTCCTCGGCAGGTTCGAAGGCCCGTCCACCAAGCAGACGGGAATACTCATTGGTCTTGAAGTCGCTCATGCGCACGATGACGGGTCTCGGGTGGAAGGCTGCTGCCACCGTGGCGATGGACTGACGAAGCTGGTCAACAAAGAACTCTCGACGGTCACTGTACTGCGACGTCAGCCGGTCGATCTCCCGTCGATCTACTTCATCGGCGATCGCCTCCGGATGCAGCAGGGCCATCGGATGGATCCGTATCGTATTGGCGATGGCAAATTCCAGGCGCATCAATCCTACACCGGATGCCGGGTACCGTGCCATACGGAAGGCCTGATCCGGATCTGCCAGGATCAGCATGGCCTTGGTACGCGTCTTTGGCACATCAGCAATTCGGACAGTCTCGACGCTCCAGGCAAGTGTGCCATCGAACACCATGCCATGCTCACCCCCAGGGCAGGCCACCGTTATCGTTTGCCCATCAGTAAGGCGCTCAGTTGCCCCTTCGGCACCCACGATGGCATGGATACCCAGTTCGCGGGCAACGATTGAGGCATGACTCGTGCGTCCGCCCCGTGCGGTAACGATGCACGAAGCATTACGCAGCATAGCATTCCAGTCGGGGTTGGTCGTTTCAGCAACGATCACATCGCCTTTGTGCACTCGGGGGGGCATCGGCAAGCCCCCTGACGATGCGGACCGTGCCCGTTGCCACTCCGCGGCCGACAGCAATACCACTCAGGATAGGGGGCCTGTGGTTCTCGATATGGTTCTCGCGTTCAACGATATCAGTCTCGCGACTTCGAACCGTTTCCGGTCGGGCCTGCACGATGAATAACTCATCCGTCACCCCGTCTCGTGCCCATTCAATGTCCATGGGCATACCGTAGTGATTTTCGATGGCCATGCACGAGCGCCCGATATGTTCCGCCTGCTGGTCGGTGAGCGAGAATCCGTGCCGACGCTCAATGCTTTCTATCACACGATCACCCTTACGTCGGCGAATGATGCTTTGGCGGCCATTCTCCAGAGCATGCTTGAAGAGCAGGATCTCATCTGGAGTCACAGCCCCCTGAACGATCTGCTCGCCCGGGCCCCAGGTAGAGGTCAGGTAGATCACGCTGGCAGAGCCCGATTCGGGTTCGATCGTAAACGCAACACCGGCACTGCCGTGAAGCGTTCTCACCATCTGTTGAATGCCAGCCGAAAGGCCCAGACTCATGTGGTCAACATGGTTGTCAATGCGATACTTGATCGCCCGTGCATTGAACACTGAGCTATAACACTTCTTCACGGCATCGATCACCGCAGCGGCTCCGACCACATCGAGATACGAATCATGTTGTCCGGCAAATGACGCCGTTGGCAGGTCCTCGGCCGTGGTGCTACTGCGCACAGCAACCACCGCATCGGCGGTATCCTGGCGCATTGCGCTGTATGCGCGCGTAACAGCCTCCGCAACTGGCTCTGGTAGTGGAGTTGCCAAAATCATGTTCTGGCATTGTACCGCTACGTCGGCGAGATTCTCGAGCGTTGTTGCGTCGAGCCCCTTGAGCACCTCCGTTACCCGGGATGCGAGGTGTTCCTGCGCAAGGAACTCCCTGTAGGCATCTACCGTCACTGCAAACCCGTCGGGAACGCGCACGCCGGCTGTGGTCAGAGAGTTCATCATTTCGCCCAGTGAAGCATTCTTACCGCCAACACTGGCGAGGTCCTTCATCGTAACGCTGTTGAGCGGCACGCAATAGCTCATCTCATCACCTCATAAAAGGCCAAGATTACCATCACGTGCCGTTGCATGCCATGACGATCCTCAGGACAGTAGCAACACCGCATCGAATAGCGTGCGTAGGTTTCACTCCACACGAGGAAAACCACAGAAAGTAGGTTCCTAGGCTACAAAAACGCACAAAGCCCCGAGACGATGAAGTCAGGGGGCTTTGCGAAGCAAGAAGACTTGGCGATTACCTACTCTTCCACACCAGTTCAGATGCAGTACCATCGGCGCAACGGGGCTTAACGACTCTGTTCGGAATGGGAAGA
>JBEIIK010000017.1:0-28267 GCA_040380835.1 Ignavibacteria bacterium
CCACGGGTAGAACTGCCAGATGGCAGCAAACGGACGATAGAGGTGCCGTGGTCGGGTCGTCTACGTGGATTCACGCTGATGATGGAGGCCTACGTGTTTCTTCTGGTGGCCAATGGAATGACGTTTGCCGAGGCTGCCCGCATCAGTGGTGTAACGGCATATCAGGCTCGAAAGATCATCCTGGTGCATACGGAAGAAGCCATAGAACAGCAGGATTTATCAGAGGTCCGTCATCTAGCGATCGATGAAACGTCCGTAGCTCGTGGTCAGGAATATGTCACGATATCGGCAGATGCAGATCGACGTCGCGTGATTGACATTCAGCCAGGTCGATCACATCAGACAATGGCAATGCTGAGCCTTCGGTTGAAAGAATGCGCAGGTTCAGCAGAACAGATCAGCGACGTCTGTATTGACATGTGGCCGGCATACAAAAAGGGCGTTCGCGAATGTTTCCCCAATGCGACGGTGACGATTGACAAATACCATGTCATCCACCATGCAAACAATGCCGTTGATGTTACGCGGCGGCAGGAGCAACGAAACAAGGGAGGCCTGAAAGGGCTACGCTGGATTCTGGTCAAGGCATCCGAACGGCTTACAGTCCTTGAGCGTCAGGCCATCGATCCACTGATTCACTATCCCGGTCGAAGCCGAACGGCTCGTGCCTGGCATTACAAGGAAGAGCTTCGGGCGATTTTACAGCGCAAGCAGCCGAACGTTGTGCGCCAGATGCTTGATCAATGGTGCCGACGCGTGAGCCGCTCCAAGGTTGAAGCCATGAAGATCGTCGCCCAAATGATCAGGCGTCATTTCGATTCTATCGTTCAGTGGACCAGATCACGCATTACGAACGGTTTCATCGAATCTCTTCACAGCAAGTTCCAGGCGGCCAAGCGAAAAGCTCACGGTTTTCGTGACTTCAGAACTATCCGCGCCATGTATTTCATGCTCGCTGGTCGCCTTGATTTTCAATTCCTCGACTCAATTTCACCCACCTGATTTTTTGTTGACCCCTTTTTTCAAACTGGCATGGTGTACTTACTTCTGCTGCACGACTACAGTCACCCATTGCTTCGACACTGAAACAAACACTGTTCAAACAATCGTTCAGTCTCAATCTGGGCCACAGTTGGGCTGCGACGATCTAAGCGTGATCGCATCGCCGCCATTTGGAACAATACTCTCATCAAAATGCAGACCGCTGTGCCCTCAAGATTAACGGTCTGTCATTCATCCACATGTGGTCGGTTATGATTCACAATGGTGTCACGGTGTCTCTGAGGCGTACCGCAGCGATTTCGGTCGGAGTGCTGCTTCAGCTGGCTGTTGTTATGGCGGGGATCGAGGAATCAGTACGCGTTGAACCGGCAATATTGAAAACGCTGGATTCTATTGCTCCCAATGCGCGCTTGATCTTCCTGGCAAAACGAGGGCAAGAAATTGTATTGTTAGGTGATGATCTCAATATGAGTTTGTATGGACTCGACGAATCCTATACCACTCAGTGGTCTTGGACGCCAAAGTCTTCGAAAATCCGATATGCTGGCATTGCTGGTGTCCAGATGTTTGAGGAGGGCTTTGGCGAATGCCTTGTGGGCAACAGAGCCGTACCCAGGGACGTCTACAGATATTCCTTTGTTAATGGCAGGACACGTGATTCAACACTTTTGTCTCTTCCTAAACCTGCTAATCACATCATTGAGAATATTGATGCCAAAGGTCGTCTAGTTGCTTTTACTGCCCTTGTTCAGACGCTAACCTCGGATACGTTGTTCGCGTACGTCGTTGATACCGTGTCAGGTTGGCATAGCGTGTGGAAGGTGCCCGTCTCGGCTGATGTTTCACGTATCAACGAATCAGCCATTCGAATTGTCGATACAACAGTTGTAGTGTACTGGCAAGAGCAGGTCAATGTCAAGGACTATCGCACCCGAATCCTCGTTAGGGGGATACATTCACAGGTTGAGCTTCAGTCCGTGATATTGAGCGACGTGGGCGATCATAAGTATCAGGCTCGATTGATTGCAGTTGACGATGCCGATACAAGCATCGCGATCTTGGCGCAGGTTACAAACAGAGATGAACCAAGATTTGGCATCCAGTATTGGAAGTTATGCGTTCTTTCCGGCGAACTCACGTCAAACAGCGAGTTCCTTCCGAAACATACCTACCTTTCAATTAGTGATGCGACGATCACAAGAAGTCGGGATGTGATTGCTGTTGGAAGTATTATCGATGTAGATCCAACGACTCTGCAGCTGATACAATCAACATCTCGCGGTTTCTTGTGCCAGTACGATTCTGTCTCAACCATGAAGCGATTCCTTAGCATGCAGGATCAGAGACCATCTAGTATTAGCTCAGTATTCCAAGATCATGACGAGCTGCTCATAGTTGGGCAAGGGGTAAATCGATCTCATTATATCGCGAGGATTGATGAGGATCGCATCACCAGCGTGAGTCAAAGCCAAGTAGTCGATCACAAAGTGCTGCAGCATCTTGGATGGTACAACATCTCTGGACAATCATTACTTCGCCCAGATGGCGGTGCGGTTATTGAGTTGCTGCAATGTTCACCCGGATGTTTCCATTCGAAACTACTGTGGCAACAGTAGCAGCAGCCATCATGTTGAGTCCAGGTTTCATTCGAGCCCAGTCACAAACGAGAAATGACCACCGTCGTACCGTCATCGGTCATCAGTAATTGCGCGCACCGCGCCCCTCAGTACTTCAGTACTTCAGTAACTCCGTAACGATCTTATCCGTGGTCACACCTTCGGCTTCGGCAGAGAAGTTGGTAACGATGCGGTGACGCAGAACGCTATGGGCAACGGCGTTAACGTCGTCAATACCGGGGGTGAAGCGACCGTGCAGGGCGGCACGGCTCTTTGCGCCAAGCACAAGATATTGCGAAGCGCGCGGTCCTGCGCCGTAACTGATGTAGTCCTTGACCATCTTGACGGTGGTCTCTGTGGGGCGGGTAGCGCGGACGAGTTTGACGGCGTGTTCGATTACGTTATCGGCCACTGGAACACGTCGTACAAGTTCCTGAAACGTGACGATGTCGCTGGCGGACATAACGGTATTTACCTTCGCCGAGGTGCCGCCTGTCGTCGTGCGGACAACATCAACTTCTTCGCTGTACGATGGATAGTCTAGCCGAAGATTGAACATGAACCGGTCTAGCTGCGCTTCTGGTAGCGGATAGGTTCCTTCCTGTTCGATGGGGTTCTGCGTAGCCAGCACGAAGAACGGCTCAGCAAGACGGTACGTCGTTCCGGATGCTGTCACGCTGTGTTCCTGCATGGCCTCAAGTAGAGCGGCCTGTGTCTTCGGCGGCGTACGGTTGATCTCGTCGGCCAGTACCATGTTGGCAAACACCGGCCCCTTAACAAACCGGAAGGTCTTCTGACCTGTCGAGAGGTTATCCTCGATCACTTCAGTGCCCGTGATATCGCCCGGCATAAGGTCAGGCGTGAACTGCACGCGCGAGAACGACAGGTCCAGTGATTCGGCCAGCGTGCGGATAAGCAGCGTCTTGGCCAGACCCGGCACTCCCACCAGCAGACAGTGTCCGCGGGCAAAGAGCGACACAAGAAGCTGGTCCACGACGTCGTGCTGACCGACGATGACCTTCGAGATCTCTTTCTTGACGGAGGTGATGTTCTCGGCAAGTTTACCAACCAGGGCGGTATCTGACATGAGGGTAAGGGGCTTTCAGGATTGATGAGAGACGGACATCTGCTCGACGGCTGACGTCACGGTGTGAATAAGTCGATCGATCTCGGCTTCTGTTGTATAGCGCCCAAAGGAAAAACGCAGAGTCGCCCCGGCCTGCTCAGCACTGCGCCCCATGGCGGTCAGGACTGCCGACGGTGTGGGCTTCGTCGAGGAACACGCGCTGCCCTTGCTGCATGCCACATCCGGCATGGCACCAAGCAGCAATTCGGCCGGCTCTTCTCCAAACGTCACGCTGCTGATCGTTGATACGCGCGGCACACGGGCGCAGTTGACGCAAACTCCCGGAAGACACTCCAGGGCTGTCTCAAACCGCTCGCGCAGAGCCCACACGCGCGCTGCCTCGGACTCCAGTGCCTCGTGGGCGATGTTCCCCGCTGCGGCCAGTCCAACGATCCCGGCAACGTCCGGTGTGCCGTTGCGCAGGCCCCCTTCCTGACCTCCCCCGACCATCAGTGGGCGGATCATCGGCGCCGCGGAGCGGCGCACGTAGAGCGCTCCAATGCCCTTTGGACCGTAGATCTTGTGTCCCGAGAAAGCCATAAGATCAACACCCATGGCATCTACGTTGATCGGTATCTTTCCGAATGCCTGCGTGGCATCGGTCATCATCAACGTGCCGTGCCGGTGGGCCAGCGCCGAAAGCGCGGCAAGATTCTGGATCACGCCGGTCTCGTTGTTCACGAGCATGGCCGTCACCATCAGAACACTGTCATCGATCATGCGCTCGGCTTCGGTTACGACGATCCTGCCGTCGGTATCGACCGGCAGCCAGCGGACTTCGTAGCCATCCTCGGCGCAGCGGGCCACCGCGTCGCGCACGGCCACGTGCTCGGAGCGCACGCTGACGATCGTGCGGCGCGTTCCCGCACGCTGGATCTGGCCGGCAGCACTACCCAGAATTGCAATGTTGATCGACTCGGTCGCACCGGAGGTAAAGACGATCTCGTCAAACTGTGCACCGAGATGCCGCGCTATGTCCATACGCGACCGGATGACGGCCCCCTGCGCCTGCATGCCGCCCGCATGGGAGCTGGTGGCATTGTAGAAGACATCGGTCAGATAGGGCATCATGGCCTTGAGCACCCGTTCATCAAGGGGCGTCGTGGCAGCATAATCGACGTAGAGAAGACTCATGGGCTACGAAAATACGAGGCCGTAGAGGATGGCTGATAGCAAAGCTGCCACCATGGGGATCCACACCAGCCGTAGGAGATCCGATGCGGTAACGCCCGCCAGCGTGCTGCAGAAGTGCATCACCGCCGACACCGGCGACATCGTCCGACCGATGCTTGCGCCAATGGCCCCCAGAACCCCAAGAGCCAGGGCCTGTGCCAGCTGTCCTTCAGCGGCAAGTGCCGGCAGAACGGCCTGTGAAAAAGCAACGCTCGGAGCCGTACCCGAGCCGCTGATGAAAGCCAGGATCCAGGTAAGCGATGGGCTAAGAACGGTAGCAACGGCCGGACTCGACGAGATCAGCCCAGTCAGCTGACGGATCGCACCCACGGCTTCAAGCCCTGCAAGAAAGCAGCTGGCCGCTACGATCACCGATATCACATTGGTAAATGCATATCCCATCCCCGAGAAAAACTCCACAGTGATGCCGCTGGCATGACGTCCCAAGGAGCGCAGATCTGCTGCCGTGGCAACGATCACGAGCATCGTGCAGATAAGCATGATGGCACTCACGGCGATGCCGTTGGGCCAGATCTGCTGGATCATGGGCACCAGTGCAAATCGCGGTTGCAGCACAAGTAGCAGGATCACTGGCAAGGGGGCGAGCAGGGCCCGCACGATATCGGGACGCTTGCCATCGGACGCGCCTGCCACGACGTGCACTGATGGCACGAGCGACCCGCGCCGGTGGAGCATGATCATCATCGCTACAATGGCTACGCCGCAGGCCAGCAGCGTTGGTGTAAGAGCCTGACCGATCACGTCGGCAACTCCGACGCCGGTAGCCCCCTTCACCGCAACGATATCCGGCTCGCCGGGATTGAACAGGTTGCCTCCGACACTGCAGCCGATCAACAGCGTTGCACCGGATGCGACAGGCGAAAATCCAGCGGCGATCATCAGCGGCACCAGAATGGGTCCGACGGCCGCCGCGGCTGCCGTCTGACTGGTAATGGCCATGTTCGTCACAAACCCGATCATGATACCGCCGGGCACCAGCGCCCACGAGATGCGGCGCAACGGACGCACCAGAAGGCGCACCATCTCGGTGTCACAACCGGTAAAGCGCAGAACGAAGGCATAGCCCATGGCCGTACAGATCGGGCCGATGATATCACCCCTGCTCATCACACCCTGGAAGGCGTCTAGGATCTTCGTGGGCACTCCCATCAGCGCTGCCAGCAGAACGCCGGCAACGATCAGCACAAGGCGCACATCCACGCGGCGTATGATCAGCACCACCGCGGCAGCGATGATGAATATGGTGGCAATGATCGTCATCGCACGACTAGTAGCCCTCGGCGTTCCAAGGGCGAACCTGTGCAACGAAGGGGGCAATGGCAGACTCAATTTCGGAGGCCACTCCCGCGGCACCGACCACCCAGCGTGTGCGGTCGTAGATACGGCGCTGCACCTCGAGAAGATCTGTCGATGTCAACTCCTGTATCCGTCGGATATAGTGCTCGTAGTGATCGAACGGCAGATCGAACTGCAGCAGCATGTAGAGCAGATAGGCCGTCTGCTGTGGTGTTTCACACGACCGTGCAAATGAGCCCAAGATGTACTGCCGGGCATTCTCGAGTTCCTCGTCGGGGATGAGCTCCGAGCCCATACGCTGGACTTCGGAGGCGATCGTCGCGATGGTGTCGGCCGTGAACTCATTGCCCACGCTGGTGCTGATGATGATCGAAGAGTCCAGCTGACGAGAATGCGACGAGGCATATGCCCCATAGGTATAACCCTTCTCCTCACGAAGGATCGTGAAGAGTCGCGCCAGAGAATATCCACCGAACACGGTCGTGAGAAGCTGCACGGCTGCGTAGTCCGGATGATGCATCGACACCGATGGCAGGACAATGCGAAAGGCCGTCTGTACAGCCTCGTCATTGTCGGCGATCACCGCAACATTCGAATCCATCGTCGGCAGGGACTGCTCGTCGTAATGTTCACTGGCAGGAAGAGGGCCGAAGAGCTCTTCCAGCACCGGCAGAGCACGCTCCATAGTGATGGGTCCGGCAATGATGATGCAGCGTCGGGCACGCAGCACCGATTCGTGTACGACGCGAAGATGGTCGGCTGTGATATCGGCCAGTGAGTGCGGAGTGCCGTCCTTGGCACGGGCGTAGGGATGGTCACCATATGTCCCCTGACCCACCGCACGGGCCGCCAACCAGTCAATGTCTTTGCGGTCGATCATGATGTCGGCCAGCGTGCGCGTACGCAGCTTTTCCAGCTCATCGGTATCAAAGCGTGGCACTCGCAGACAGTCGGCCAGAAGCCGCACGGCATCGTCAAACCACTCTCCGAGCCCCGATACCTGCAACGTTGAGCTGTCGTAACTGGTTGATGCACGGAGCCAGCAGCCACGGCTCTCGACTTCTTCGGCAAAGGCCGCCGCATCGAGGTCCGTGGTTCCGAGCGTGAGCATCTGCATGGCCATCGACGTGTCCCCTGGAATGATGTCCTGTGTGGACCCATGGTCAAGTGCAAGGGTAATCGTCAGAATATCCTTGTTTGAGGACGCGACGACGTACACAGGCGTACCGTTGGAGAGTTCGCCGCGGTCTACGCGGGGCATATCAAATGACAATGGATCACGTGATAACGATGGGGCTGGATGCATTTGATAAATTTACGGCAATGAAACCCACCCACGTTATCGTCACGGGTGCCTCGTCGGGCATTGGCCGTGCCTGTGCAGAGGCTTTTGCAGCACTCGGCGCAAACCTCTCTCTCTGGGCACGCCGTCACGACCGGCTGCAGGATGTTGCCGAAACCCTTACCCGGGACCACGGCATCACCGTTCACACGGCAGCCGTGGACGTGCGGGACCTTGCCGCTGTGCGGGCAACCGTTGATGCGCTACCGGATACTTTTCGTGCACCGGACGTTCTGGTGAACAATGCTGGACTCTCCCGCGGCCTGCTTCCGCTGCAGGAGGGGCTGATCGACGACTGGGAGGAGATGATCGACACCAACATCAAGGGGCTTCTCTACGTTACCCGCTCGGTGCTACCGCACATGATCGCCCGCTCAACGGGGCTTGTGGTCAACATCGCTTCCATTGCCGGTATCCAGCCGTATCGCGGAGGTAATGTGTACGGGGCGACGAAGGCCGCCGTGAAGATGATCTCCGATTCGCTGCAGATCGACGTCAACGGAACAGGTGTGCGCATCTGCAACATCGATCCGGGTCTGGTGGAAACGGAGTTTTCCGAGGTCCGCTTTCACGGTGATGCCGATCGTGCGGCCGGCGTCTACAAGGGCTACCAGCCCCTTAACGGAGCTGACATTGCCGACTGCGTGGTGTTTGCCGCCACACGTCCGGCTCATGTCAGCATCCAGGATATTCTGATCACCCCCACCGCTCAGGCCAACGTTGGTTTGATCGACAAAAGGCTCTAAGTGGAAAATGTTGAAACCGTGCGCTATACCATTGAGGGCCGCGTACAAGGTGTCGGATACCGTCGCTTTGCGTTGCATCATGCGCAACGACTCTATCTGCATGGATTCGTAACCAATCTAGAGGACGGCCTGGTTGAATGCGTCGCTCAGGGAACCGTCACAGCACTGACAGAGTTTGAGATGGTCCTCCGTCAGGGTCCGCAGTTCGCCTCCGTCACCTGCGTCACGTGTGACGAGCTGCCCAACCATCGTGAGTTTCATACATTTCGCATTGTGTAACCTTCATTATGACCACTACCATGACTCTTGATCCCTCCTCTGTTGTCGTCGTCACCGGTGCATCTTCGGGACTGGGCACGGCGCTGGCACTGAACGCAGCATCACACGGCTGCCGACTTGTTCTCGTTGCCCGGCGTCAGGATCGTCTTCAGGCGGTGTCCGCGGCCGTTGTCGAACGCGGTGGTCAGGCCATCTGCATTGCTGCCGACGTGTCGGTCGAAAGCGAGTGCGCGCGCATCATCAACGAGGTCATTGCTACCTGGGGGCGCATCGACGTGCTCATCAACAACGCCGGACGCGGCAACATGAACAGCGTTGAAGACACGCCTACAGACCAGTGGCGGTCGATGTTCGCCGTGAATGTCGATTCCGTGTTCTGGCTTACCGCCCAGGCTCTGCCGCACATGCGCCGTGCAAATGCCGGCAGCATCGTGGCCATCTCCAGTGTGGCCGGACGCTATGGTCACCCATACAACGCCGCCTACGTTGCTGCTAAGCACGCCGTAGTGGGCTTCATCGCAGCACTGCGCACTGAACTTGTGGGCACCGGTATCAATGCAACCGTTGTCTGCCCTGCCGGCATAACGACTGAGTGGGGAGATGTGACCGAGGGGGGCCCGATCGGTGCCCTGTATGGTCAGGCCATCCCACGCTCGCGCACCATTGCCCGCGAGCAGAACCTCGGCACGGCACCGCTCTCGCGTATGATGTCGGCCGATGAATGTGCGACGATCATCGTCGAGGCCATCCTGGCCGGACGTGGTGACGATGTCTTCACGCACTCCGGCACGAAGGAGATTGCCGTGCAGTGCGTGCAGGACAGGTGTGCACAGGAAGATCGTTTTGAAGCCCTCTGGCTGGCTATGGCTGAAGCCTACGCGTCACAACGCGAAAGAACCTGACAGACCGGTCATGCGGGCAATTGCGATATCTGCACTCCTTTGCCTGACGGCGCTAACAGCTTCGTCACAGCAGGGCCGGCTGGCGCTGGTGCTCACCGGAGGGGGCGCGCGTGGTCTGTCCCAGATCGGCGTTCTACGAGTGCTGGAGCGCGCCGGTGTGCGACCCGACGTGATCGTCGGCTGCTCGTTCGGAAGTGTTGTCGGGGCTCTTTATGCCGCCGGACATACGGCCGACGAGATCGACAGTATCATGAGGACCATTGATTGGGATGACATCATCTCTCTGCGTCCGGACTCTGAGCGCGAATACTTGTTCCTCTCACAGAAGCAGGAGAGCGACCAGAACCTGCTCAAGCTGCGCTTCAACAACTTCTCGCTTCAGCCCCCTACCGCCATCGGCGGGAGCGCCCGCTTTTCGCTTCTGCTGCAACAGATTCTCTGGCAAAGTCCCTACGGTCATGTCACACGCTTTGATGATCTGCGTATACCGCTGCGAGTGGTCTCAACGAACCTTGCCAACGGACGTCCGGCGGTGCTCAGCAGCGGCAATCTGGCGCTAGCCGTGCGTGCGAGCGCAACCTTTCCGCTGCGATATTCACCGGTGCGTTGGAGCGATGACTCGATCCTTGTTGATGGCGGACTCGTTGCCAACATCCCCACAGATATTGCAAGGGGGCTGGGCGCAACGAAGATCATCGTCGTCAACACGGTCAGCCCCCTGGAAAAGCCCGAGGCGCTGACGACGGCCCTGTCGATCGCCGATCAGGCGTTGATGTCGTCAATGAAGCTTCTCGATTCGGTGCGCCTTTCTGAGGCAGACGTCGTGATCACGCCCGAACTTGGAGGGAGGACAACCTTCGACTTTGACGATGTCGATTCAATTATCACGCTGGGTCAGCAGGCTGCCGAACGTCAGCTGGCAGGCCTGCAGCAGCTTGCTCGTGCACAGCAGGCTAAGAGCAGCCGCCTGACCGTGCCGCCGATCCGTATCATCTCCATCGACGGAGACTCGGTCCTGGCCGAGGCGGTGCGGTCGGATGTTTCAACGGAGGGGACCTTTGCCTCGCGCGATATCCTCAAAAGTGAACTTCGTACGCGCGTGCTACGCAGCCTGAGATCACGCGGCTTCGACCATGCCCACATCCGTGAAATGTCTCTGCAAGACCTTCAGCTGCTGATCACCATCGATCGCGGCACGCGCATCACTACCGCTCTGAGTCTTCGGTCCGGTGTCGGTGAGAGCGAAGTCGAGCGCGAACTTGCCTTCACGGAATCAGACACGCTGTCGCTATCGGCGCTGATCCGCACCTGGCAGAACCTCAATGCCAGTGACCTGCTAAGCGACGTCGATATGCGTTCTGAGGCCAACGACATCATCGGTACGCGCGTGACCATTGCAGCCCGGGGTCAGGGCAATCAGTCCGTGGGCCTGGGGCTGCGAGTGGATAACGAGCGCTATACTCAGGGCTCGCTGCAACTGACGCAGGAGAGTTTTCTCACATCCGGATTGCGGCTGTTGGCAAGGGGCTCTTTGAGCGAGCGCATCGGATCACTCGCCGTTGGCATGGAGATCCCACGTATTGCCGGAACACTCTGGACGGCAACTCTGAGAGCATACACGAGCTTCCGTCACGTCTGGATCTATGGCAATCGCGATGACAGTCCGGTGCACGCTCCGATTCCGCTTCGGGTGGATGAGTTCTCCGAAGACCGCCATGGTGCCCGCCTGAGCGCCGGACGTCAGCTGGAGCGCAATGGCGTGGTACTGGCCGAACTGCGGTATGAGAACCTGCGCTACCGGGATCTTGATGCCACCGGACGAACGCCCTTTCAGACCATCGGTACCGTGCGGGCAGTGGCACGATGGGATGACCGCAACCGCACGGCCTACGCTACCCGTGGACGCACCATCGATCTGTTTGCAGAAACATCCGTGCTTCGACTGTCCAATCAGGTGTCGTTCACAAAACTCTCCGCAGCGGCGTCGTCCGTCTTCGACCTTGGCTGGCTGAAGCTTACCCCGTCGGCCATGATCGGTGCAGCCGACCGCACGCTACCCCCAGCAGAACAGTTTTCATTGGGCGGTCAGGACATGCTCTTCGGAATGCGCGAGGATCAGCAGCGCGGACGCCAGATCGTGGTTGGCAACGTCGATCTGCGTGTCAAACTACCGGTCCGGATCCTGTTCGACACCTACCTATCAGCCCGTTATGACGTCGGTGCCGTCTGGGAAAACCCAGAGTTCATCCGAATCGATCAGCTGCGTCAGGGCGTGGGTGCTACGTTGGGTATTGATTCGCCCATCGGGCCGTTCAATATCTCCGTGGGCCAGTGCTTTTACCGTCTGCCTACAACCACGCGGATGGTGGTAGAACCGGTCCTGCTCTACTTCAGCCTCGGCGCACGATTGTAATTTCGCCGTCATGGGTCAGCTCCTCGATCGCCTCCGCAACTATGTCCGCTCTTCGGTAGCGTCACGTACGCACACCTCCGAACAGTCGTGGGCCGACAGAATAGTCGAATCCGAGGACGACGAGCTCCGGCGCATCATCGAAGAGCTCAGCCGCGAAGGGGCTCCTGCCTCCGGCAACCACGACACGAGGTCCGGCAGATCATCGTCATATCAGCGTCGAGAGCCGCCCACGGATCTCCCGGCAGATGTTCTCATGGCCCACACCGCGTTGAACATACCCGTCACGGCCGATACACAGGCGATCAGGAAGGCGTACAAGGCAGCCATTACGCGCTGGCATCCGGACCGACACGTCAGCGCCACTGCTGAGCAGCAGGCACTTGCCCAACGCAGAGCACGGGAGATCAACGATGCCTATGCAACTCTCAAGAAATTCTACTCGATCCCATAGCCCCTATGCAACCAACCATCTTTGAACGCATCATCGCCCGCGAGATCCCGTCAACTATCGAGTACGAGGATGACCGCATCATAGCCATTCGTGACATCGCACCAAGCGCTCCCCTGCATCTGCTGATCATCCCGAAACGAGTCATCCGCCACGTAGAGGACCTGCAGGATGCCGATGCCGAACTCGTAGGACATGTCTTCATGATTGCCCGCGACCTTGCCCGTAAACACGGAGTGGTTGAGAGCGGCTACCGCGTGGTGACCAACTGCAATGAGAATGCCGGGCAGACGGTGTTCCACCTGCACTTTCATATGCTGGCCGGAGAGCCCCTTGGCCGCATGAACACGCATCCGCCTAAACCGACAAAGCCGGCCTCGACGATGCTCTTTGAAGGGGGCCTGCTGGTCATGGCTGCCATTGCTCTTGCCATCGTGTTCAACAGCATGAACCCGAAGCAGATCCCATGGGTGAAAAAAGAATTCGCGCGCACACAGATCTCGGACACGGAGCTCGAGAAGTTCCTGGGAGGTCCTGCTCCGACGGCTCAGCCGGCCCCTTTTCCTGCCACTACCAAACCATCGGCTGAGGTAGCCGGCACAGCCGAGCCAGCGGCAGCCATCACATCAACGAAGACCGAACAATCATCTGCGCTGCCCGCTACGCAGAAACCGTCGAACACCTT
This sequence comes from Ignavibacteria bacterium, assembly GCA_040380835.1. Lineage (GTDB taxonomy): Bacteria > Bacteroidota > Ignavibacteria > Kapaibacteriales > Kapaibacteriaceae > UBA10438. The sequence goes on from JBEIIK010000017.1 coordinate 13,050, forward strand.
TGTGGCCGAGCCCGGCCTTGTGCGCGAGATCAGCTACGATGCCTTTGTTCGGTTCATGAATGCCGGACCATACTATCTGATCGATGCCCGCGGAGCGGAGAAGTTCGCCGAAGGTCACATCGCCGATGCTGTGAACATCTACGGCGGTGAGGTCCAGACGCGTATCCCAGATATCATGCAGGCACCGCGAGACCGGGTGATCCTGATATACTGCGACGGTGGCGAGTGCGAACTCTCGCATCACGTTGCGGACGTCCTCAAACAGTTCAACTACGGACCGATCTTCATCTACACCGGCGGCTGGGCCGAGTGGAAGACCAAGCACTGACACCCATGCAAGCATCACGTCAACTCCTGCGTCAGCTGGCTATTCGCTTTGGCCTGATCGGTGAATCACAGGGCATGGTGCAGGCCATGACGCGCCTTCTGCAGGTTGCTCCGACGGACCTTACCGTCCTGGTAACCGGCGAGACCGGAACCGGTAAAGAAGTCTTTGCCCATGCCGTCCACGACCTGAGTACGCGCAAGAAAGCCCCATTCGTCAGCGTCAACTGCGGAGCCATTCCCGAAACCCTTCTCGAGAGCGAGCTCTTTGGTGCCGAGAAGGGGGCCTTCACAGGCTCTGTCGAGCAGCGTAAGGGCTTCTTCGAGACGGCGCACCGCGGCACGATATTTCTGGACGAGATCGGTGAGATGCCGATCGCCACACAGGTTAAGCTTCTGCGCATTCTCGAATCGGGAGAATACTCGCGCCTGGGTTCATCCGATGTGCTGAAGGTGGACGTTCGCGTGGTGGCTGCCACCAACCGCGATCTGGCCTATGAGGTGCGTCAGGGAAGGTTCCGTCAGGACCTGTACTTCCGCCTCAACAGCGTCAACATTCATCTACCGCCTCTGCGTCAGCACCCCGAGGATATCGAGCTCCTCGTCGAACACTTTGCCCAGCGTGCGGCCGACAAGAACATCGTTGTCTATAACGGCATCGACGGAGCCGCTCTCAACCTCCTGCAACGTCAGCCGTGGCCGGGCAACGTCCGCGAACTGCGCAACATCATCGAAACCATGGTCACGCTTGAGCAGGGGGCTCGCATCTCAGAGGAGATGGTGCTTCGGTACCTGCCTCAGGCGGTACCGGACGAGGCGCCTGCGTCACTGGCCTTGATGAGTCTGCCCCCGACCGGAGGCCGTGCCCAGGAGTTTGATGTGCAGATGCTCTATCGCGCCCTGCTACAACTCTCCACCGACGTTGCCGAGGTCAAGTCCGTGCTGCGCCACCTGCTGACGATGAGCGTGGATGCCGCAGCCGCTGCACCGCTGCACACTCATCCATCCCCGATCGACGATGCATTGGCTATTCGACCGCGTGCGGCTTCGGTACCACCAGCCACTTCTGACTCTGACCAGCTTGACCTAGCCACCCTAGAGCGCCAGGCCATCGAAACCGCTCTGCGCCGCACCCACGGCAATCGCCGCGATGCAGCCAAACTTCTCGGCATCAGCGAACGGACGCTGTACCGGAAGATTGATGAGTATGGGTTGATGTGAGGTGCATCAGCACCGGTCTCGATGGAGCAGCATCGCCATGGAAGGGGGCGATGTTGAACATGACGGCGTAGAGTCCGTCGGGAATGGTATCGGGAACGAAGATCAACTCCGTTATGGTGCAGTCTGTGCGTGGGTTCTCGGGCCATTGCCAGAAGCGGTGGTGGGCAACGAGTGCCCCCTGATCTTCTTCAGGGTCCACCGACGGGAGATCTACCATAAGGTGGCGTACGCCACGCTCAACGATCAGGTCCATGGCGTCGATGTCGATGTATGGAGGGTTGGTCGATGACCAGCGACGTGTTCGCTTCGACGCATCATTGGGAAGAGTGCGGATCACCAATGTTGTTGCTGCGGAGTTGGTCCAGGCCGCCAGTAAAGCCTGACGCGATACGACAAGATCGCCCCCTGACTCAGTGAGCTCGACACTGACGAGAGTGGCTGTGTCCACCAGGTCACGCATGCAGACATCGACCGTGTAGCTGCGTCCGGCGATGTGCCCGACACACTCCGTATGCGTGCCGTTGCCATGCGGAGCAAGCGTAACCACGTCACAGCGCACGGGACCGCCTTCTTCGATGCTGCCGACGAATCCCCCGACACGAAAGGGCTCGAAGCTGGCCGGCGGAAGCGAGAAGGCATTGGTTGCCTCGTCGGGAGTGATCGGCAAGGCTAGGTCGTGACGACGGTCGAGGTCGAACGCATGACCGTTGAGAGTAAGATGTCGCTCAGGTGCTGACTGCATCATCCAACAATTTACGCGGCATTGTGTCACGTTTTCTGCGCTCAACGCCTCATAGACCGTAAAGCCCCGAGATTGCGTAGTTTTCGACCACTTCAACAACCACCGGGGCGTTTCAGTTACCCCTGTGTTTACGGAAGAGGTATTCTTATGTCTCGCACTCTCAACAAAGTGATGCTTATCGGCAACGTCGGTAAAGATCCCGACGTGCATTTCACGCCGAGTGGCGTGAAAGTGGCGCAGCTACGTATGGCCACGTCTGAAACCTGGAAAGACAAAGACGGAGCCGTCCAGGAGCACACCGATTGGCACACCGTGATCGCCTGGAGGGGGCTTGCCGACGTTGTCGAGCGACTCGTTCGACGAGGTTCGCGGCTCTATGTCGAAGGAAAGATCCAGTCCCGCTCGTTTGATGACCGCGATGGTAACAAGCGCTATGTCACCGAGATCGTTGCCGAGAATCTCTTGCTGCTCGACCCGAAGAAGGCCGAGAATGGCAATAACCATGCGGAAACTGAACCGGGTGCTGGTACGTCAGCTCCGGCCGCCGACGACATTCCCTTCTGACATTCCCCGGAGACCCTGGCTTGGACGTAACGCGTAGTACGGAAATTCGTGTCGGCATCGTAAGCATCCTGTCGATCGCCCTGCTGATCGGTGGCATCATGCTCGGCAAGGGGATAAGTTTTGACCCGAGTCTCAAGCAGATCAGGATCCGCGCCGCCTCATCGGGCGGCGCAGAAGCCGGCAGTCCGGTGGTCATCAACGGCGTCAAGCGCGGTCAGGTAACGGGCGTTGTCAACCAGAACGGTACCGTCATCATCAACGCCGAAGTCGATGATGTTTCGGATCTGCATGCAGACGCTACCGCCCGCGTGACGATCCTGGAGATCACCGGTGGCAAGAAGATCGAGCTCACACCGGGCACCGGCCCAGCTCCGTTTGATATCAGCCGCGAGATTCCGGGAACAGTTTCTGCTGACATCGGTGGTCTGGTAGCTACGCTTGGTGACGTCAGCGGCAACGCCGTGAGCATTGTGCGTCGGCTGGATTCGCTGACCGGCACGCTGACGGAGCTCACACGCGACGGGCAGCTGGTGACGGATATCAAAACGATCTCTTCCGAGGGTGCCATCTTCGTCAAGGATCTGCGCTCGTGGTTTGCGGCCAACAAAGATCCCCTCGGTGCCTCGATACGAGACCTGCGGTCGATCGCCTCACAGCTGCGCACCAGCATCGATAAGAATGAACCCAAGCTGTCGCGTTTGATCGATCGGCTGGATGCCACTCTGTCGTCGATCGATGGCACTCTGGGACGTGCCGATAAGGCTCTAGTGAATGCCGATTCGCTTATCCGTCGCATTGACTCTGTCCTCATTGAGGTCAAGGCCAATAAGGGGCTGCTCAACGTCATGATCTACGACCAGAAGTTCGCCGATCGCTTCGACAGTACACTCTACTGGCTGCGCGCCATTCTGCAGGATGCCCGCAATAAAGGCGTGAACGTCAACGTCGGCCTAGGGCATGAATAAGAATGACCGGTCGTTGCTGATGCGCCTTCTCGCAGTCACCGCCCTCGTCGTGGTGATGGTCGGATGCAAAGGCCCGAAGTATCTCAATCAGGATTTCGACCTGCGCGATGATGGCGAGCGCACCTCGGAGCTGAGGTTCACCTCCACGCGGCATATTGACTCGATCACCGACGTCACGACGATCAGGACCGACGTCTGGAAGTTGGAGCATTACTCCTATCCAGACTCCATCCGCCTGTTCGTGCGCGTGATCGACACCACGGGCTACATCGTTACGCATATGGCAGCCCCCTACAAGAAGTCCGGCGCACCGGACTACTTTCCAAGGCTGGTCGAGCACCTTGGCTCGAGGCGACGCGTCAAGGATTCCGTGGTGACGAACTATGCGGTGCGTGAGATCGGCGAGAAGGACTCCATCCCGGCCAACATCGCTCTGGCCATCGACAACTCGGGATCGATGAAGGGGGCTAAGCCAACGCTCGACCTCGGTACGGGGCTGTTCATCGGAATGAAGCGCCCATGCGATAAGATCTCGCTCACGGCTTACAACCGGGTCATCACTGAGGTGTTTCCGCTCTCAGCCGACACGGCCGCAATGCTTCCGGCCTTGCGCGACTACGTCAAGCGTCCGATCGGTTTGTTCACGTCCACCTACGACGGTATCATGTCCTCACTGCGCACCCTCGATAACGTGCCCCTTGACCAGCCGAAGGTCTGTGTGGTGTTTGCTGACGGGGATGAGAACACCTCAACAACCAAGGTGAGCGAGATCTACGAGTTTGCCACCAAGCACAACATCTCGATCTACTGCGTCGGCTTCGGCTTTGCCAGGGATGAGCCCCTTGAGGAGCTTTCACTCTACACCGGCGGCAAGTACTACCGAGCCTATACCAAGAAGGACCTGATTGCGATCTTTCAGGACATCTGGAACAGCCTTCGCAACTACTATCTCGTTACCTACCGCCCGCCACGATTTGAAGGTCTGCACACGGCTGACCTAACGGTACAGATACCGGGACGCGACACGCTGATTGCCCGGGGTGTGTACGACAAGACGCCGCTAAATCCGATGATTGATTCGTCGGAGTTCTCCAAGCGCATTCTCTTTGCCTTTGACGAGAGCATCATTGACACGTCATCGTATCCGATCTTGGACGAACTGGCCGATGCCCTGCAGCGCTTCGATCAGGTAGTGCTCGAGATCCAGGGTCACGCCTCGCGAAACGGTCCCGATGATATCCGTACCGAGTACAACCAGAAGCTCTCTGAGCGTCGTGCCGAGTCGGTTAAGGACGCCCTCGTGATCCGCGGTATAGACGCATCACGGCTGCGCACACGCGGCTTCGGATTCCTCATGCCGGTGGTCCCGAACGACACACCCGAGAACCAGGCACTCAACCGCCGAACGGTGTTCAGGATCCTGCGTAAGTAAGGGCAATGGCCCTGGCAACATTCTGCCCGTCCAGAGCAGCGCTCACAATGCCCCCTGCATAACCAGCTCCTTCGCCGCAGGGATACAGGCGAGCCACACCCGTGTGCTCATACGTCTGACGATCGCGCGGAATGCGCACCGGCGAGGATGTCCGCGACTCGACCCCCACCATCACGGCCTCATTGGTCAGGTAGCCATGCATTGAGCGTCCGAACTCACGGATACCAAAGCGCAAACGCTCGTCAATCGAAGGGGGCAGGATGTTGCGCATGTCGGCCGGGACATGGCCGGGAATGTAGGACGTTTTGGGAATTGACTCCGAGATTCGACCGTCGAGATAGTCCACCAGACGCTGGGCCGGCGCCCGCTGACTCCCATCACCGTTGGATGCAAAGGCCGCCTGCTCGGCATGAGCCTGGAACTCCAGGGCACCAAAGATGCCGTCATAGCCGCCGCGCTTCCAGTCCTCGGGTTCAACAGCCACGACCGTGCCCGAGTTGGCAAAGGGGCTATCCCGACGTGACATCGACATGCCGTTGACGACGATCTCGCCCCCAGCCGTGGCGGCCGGAACGATCAGTCCGCCGGGACACATGCAGAACGAGAACACGCCCCGTCCGTCGGCCTGGCATACCAACGAATACGATGATGCCGGAAGGTTCGGATCACGCGGTGACTGGTGATAGCGAATCTCATCGACCAACGCCTGCGGATGTTCGATCCGCACGCCCAGCGCAAAGGGTTTGGCCTCGATCTGCACGCGGCGCCGAGCGCATAGCGCAAAGACGTCGCGTGCACTGTGTCCGGTGGCAAGCACAACGGCATCGCCCATGAACTCGCGTCCGTCGGCGGTTACCACACCATGGATCACGCGCTTATCCGCATGAGCTGAGATCACCAGATCCGTTACTTGTGCTCCGAAATGCACGTGACCGCCATGACGCAGGATCGTCTCACGGATGTTCTGTACCACCAGCCAGAGCTTATTGGAGCCGATGTGCGGGTGGGCATCAACCAGGATGTCAGATGTAGCACCATGTTCAACCAGAAGCTGCAACACCGTTTCAATGCTGCCGCGCTTGTGCGAGCGGGTATAAAGCTTGCCGTCGGAATATGTCCCGGCGCCCCCTTCCCCAAAGCAGTAATTCGAATGCGGATCCACGACGCCGTCCTGCTGGATAGCCCGCAGGTCCCGCCGACGCGCCCGCACGTCCTTGCCACGGTCCAGCACCACGGGCGTGATGCCATGCAGAAGCAGCTCCAGGGCGGCGAAGTAGCCGGCCGGACCCGCCCCGACGATCACCACGCGGCGCTGCGGGTCGGCCGCCTTCAAACGGTCCGTGATACGCTCCGTGGCAGGGGGCTCGTGGCCAGTAAAAACATCGGCCACAATACGCACGCGCGGGAAGCGTGAACGGGCATCGATCGAGCGACGCACCATCCGCACGCCGGCATCGGCATCGTCGGAAAGACCCGCATGACGTCGTGCGCAGCGCCTGACCTCGGCCGGATCGGCCGCCTGGGCCGGAGTTATCACCATGTCGATGCGCGTTATCACGCGCCAAAGTTACGGTCGTAACTTTGGCCATGGACCTTTACGAACGGATCTACGACATCGTGCGCACTGTTCCCCCCGGCAAGGTGACTACCTATGGTCACATCGCTCAGGCTATAGGCACACGTGGTGGTGCCCGCCTGGTAGGCTGGGCGCTGAACGCCGTGGCACTGTCAGACCGGATCGATATTCCCTGCCACCGGGTGGTGAATCGCCTGGGCGAACTCTCCGGCAAGATGCACTTTGAAACACCCTATGTGATGCGCGAGCGTCTCGAGGCTGAAAACGTGACGTTCAACGGCGAAACGGTCGATCTTTCACGCCATCTCTGGATTCCACCGATTGCAACCTGACCGTATCTTTGCCGTCCATCATTTTCTCTGAAAGCCCCGTTCATGCGCATTGCAGCCGTTCTATCCTTCTCTTTCTGCATCGGTCTGATGTTTTCAGGCTGTGACGGTGGGGGTAAGGACCTGTCCAGCTTCAAAGACTCTACCAGTTATGCCATCGGCGCACAGGTTGGTAAGTCACTCAACGCCAGCAAGTTTGACGTCGACCCCGAGATCGTTGCTCAGGCCGTCAAGGACGCCATGGGCGGAGGATCGCAGATGCCCGATTCCATCGTAGCCACGATGATGAGCAAGCTCGAACAAAGCCGACGTGAGCAGCAGGTCAAGGAAGATGAATCCAAGGCCAAGGGCAACATCAAGGCCGGGAAGGATTTCCTGGAAGCCAATAAATCCAAGCCCGGAGTCGTCACTACCGCCAGCGGTTTGCAGTACAAGGTGCTCACAGCAGGTACGGGAGCCAAGCCAACGTCTGCTTCCACGGTCAAGATCCACTTCACCGGTTCACTGATCGACGGGACGATCTTCGACAGCAGCGTAAAGCGCGGTCAGCCAGCTGAGTTCCCGGTCGGAGGAGTCATTCCGGGATTCGCCGAGGCACTGTCGATGATGAGCGTTGGCTCTAAGTACATGGTATACATGCCAAGCGAGCTGGCGTATGGCATGCAACAAGCTGGCCCAATCCCGCCAGGTTCGGTGCTGGTGTTCGAGATCGAACTCCTGGGAATCAAGTAACTAACCACGACATTCTTTCACATTTCATCGTTATCACGAAATGAAATCAACCATCACGCTCACCATCGCCGTGGCAGCAATCGTGCTCAGTGCCGCTTCTGTTGCAACGGCTCAGGACAAAAAGATCATGACCGCTAAGGACAGCGCCAGCTATGCCGTCGGAGCCTCCGTCGGACGTTCATTCAAGGATCAGGAAATCGATGTCGACATCGACCATGTTGTTGCCGGTATGCGTGACGCACTCGCCGGTACGCTCAAACTGACACCTGAACAGCTCCAGGCAGCTCTGATGACGTTGCAACAGCAGGCCATGGAAAGAATGCAGGCCCGCCAGGAAGTAGCTGGTAACGAGAATGCCGCACAAGGCGAGAAGTTTCTTGCTGAAAACAAGAAGAAGCCAGGTGTCAAGGTCACCGAAAGCGGTCTGCAGTATGTTGTCGTCAAAGAAGGCACCGGCAAGAAGCCAACCAGGGACAACGTGGTCAAGGTGCACTATACCGGTAAGCTTCTCGATGGCAAGGTGTTCGACAGCTCCGTTGAGCGCGGTGAACCTGCCGAGTTTCCCCTCAGCGGCGTCATTGCCGGTTGGACAGAAGCCCTGCAGCTGATGAGCGTCGGCTCGAAGTATACGATCTATCTTCCTCCAACGATCGCCTACGGCGCGAAAGGCGCCGGTGGTCAGATTGGTCCAAATGCAACTCTGATCTTCGATGTCGAACTGATCGACATCGTCAAGTAACACGCTCCAATAGCCCCTTTCTACAAGCGTCGGTGTGGCCTCTGCCATGCCGGCGCTTTTTTTTAGGTTTCGGGTTTCAGGTTTCAGGTTTCAGGTTATCCGTAATTTTCCATTCACTGCGAGACTCGGCATTAGTGCTTGTTCGATGTCGTCTTCACCCATACCCCGTGCCTGGATTCCCGCTTGCGCGGGAATGACGATCAACCCCATACCTCAAACCCCACACCTCAAACCTATCGTGACCTCCCTCCCCATCTACGGCCTCGTTGGCCTGCCCCTTGCCGCCGTGATCCTTGTTGCCTATCAGGCATTCACGGGCGACATTTCCACGTTCAACGTTGTGATGTGCATTGTCGGCGTCGTGCTGACCGAGTTCGGCATCACCTTCGCCTATCACCGCATGGTGGTGCACAAGGCCTTTGAGGCCCACCCGGTCATCAAGGCCATCACGCTGGCCATGGGATCCATGGCGTTTCAGGGTCCGGTGCTGCACTGGGCCAGCGTGCACACCAAGCATCACGCACACAGCGACCAGGACGGCGATCCGCATTCGCCAACGATCGGCGGATTCATCCACGCCCACTTCGAGTGGCTGCTGGAAATGAACAGCGCCAGTCTCGATGAAGTCATCGAAAAGTGGGGTGGACGCTATAAGAAGGACCCGATGCTGGTGTGGTTCACCTCGACGTTTCTCTTCTGGGCAGTGCTAAGTCTCATCATTCCAGCAGTCCTCGGATACATGGCAGGGGGCTGGCACGGCGCATGGACGGGCTTCCTCTGGGGCGGTCTGGTACGCATCTTCATCTCATCACACGTCACATGGAGCGTCAACTCCGTGTGCCACTACTTCGGCGCCCGCACCTACACCACAACGGACAAGAGCCGCAACAACCCGGTGGTCGGCCTGCTTGCCCTCGGCGAAGGCTGGCACAACAACCACCACGCCTTCCCGGCCTCTGCCTTCCACGGTCTTGCCTGGTGGCAGCTTGACGTTACGGGGCTTTCCATTGCTCTTTTTGAAAAGCTGGGTCTCGTGACTAAGGTCACACGCATTCCCGAGTCGCTCATGACCAAGCGTCGCATCGACAGTCAGTCAACGGCCCTGAACGTGCAGGAACTGGCCCTCACTGAAGAACCGGTGCTCGAAGACGCGTGACACTTTTCTCGGCCTCACAGCTTTCGAAGTCATACTTCGAAAAGACCCTTTTCGAAAACGTCTCCTTTGGAATGCAGGAAGGCGAACGCGTGGGCATCATCGGTCGCAACGGCGCCGGCAAGACGTCGCTGCTTCGCATCATCGCGGGCATCGATGTGCCGGATAGCGGGGAGATCGCCTTTAACCGCGAAGCACGCTTCGAGTACCTTTCGCAGCTTCCGGCATTCGACGTGGACGACCTTGCGCTGACCACCGTGATGAATGCCTACGACGCCAAGCACGGTCACCTCGAAGACTGGGAGCTCGAAACCAAGGCACGCCAGACACTCGGCAGGCTCGGCATCCACGAGCCCCTTCGCAGCGTTCATGCCATGTCGGGCGGACAGCGCAAACGCGTGGCCATTGCCCGTGCGCTGATTGCCGATCCGGACCTCCTGATCCTGGACGAGCCCACGAACCACCTCGACGCAGCCAGCGTGCAGTGGCTGCAGGACACGCTGCAGAACTCCTCGCGGGCGCTCTTGCTGGTAACGCACGACCGCTACTTCCTTGATGCTGTCTGCAACCGCATTGTGGAGATCGACGAACACCGCCTGTTCTCCTACGAAGGCTCCTACGAAAAGTACCTCGAGCGCAAAGAGTCGATGATCGCCGTGGCCGATGCCACCGCCGCCCACCAGCGAAACAAGCTCCGCACGGAGCTGGCATGGCTGCAGAAGGGGGCGAAGGCACGCCGCACAAAGCAGCAGAGCCGCATCGACTGGATCGAGCGCATGCAGCAGGAGCAGCGCACGGAAAGCACGGAGTTTCGCGATATCGATATCGAGATCGGCGGCAAGTTCCTTGGCGGCAAGATCATCGACGCGGTGAACGTGTCGCTGGAGAAACTCGTAACGGACTTTACGTATCGCGCTGCGCCCCTTGACAGGATCGGGATCATTGGTCCGAATGGGGCCGGCAAGACCTCCATGCTTACCATGCTCGCCGGACGTCGGGCTCCAACGTCGGGCCACGTCACCCTTGGCGAAACCGTCAACCTCGGCTTCTTCGAACAGGAGATCCGCGACCTCAAGGACAACGAGACCGTGCTGTCCAATGTGCGCGACGTGGCCGAGTACATCGATGTTGGCGTTGGACGTGAGCGCTACATCACGGCAAAAGAGCTTTGCGACCGCTTCGGGTTTTCTTCCAAGCAGCAGCATGCATATGTGCATACGCTCTCAGGGGGCGAGCGCCGGCGTCTGGGCCTTCTGCGCATTCTGATGTCGAACCCCAACGTGCTCTTCCTTGATGAGCCCACCAATGACTTCGACCTCGTAACGCTTGGGGCGCTCGAAGAGTACCTGGGGAACTTCAAGGGCGTGCTGCTGATCGTCTCGCACGACCGTGCGTTTCTCGACGCCACGGTTACCACCATCTGGGCCTTTGAAGAGGGTGGACGCATCAAGGAGTATCCGGGCAACTATTCGGCCTATCTCGAGAAGATCGAATCACGTCCGAAGAAGCAGCAGGAAGGACGTCCGGCCGAACAAGCTGCACCAGCCCCTTCTGCAAAGAAGAAGCTGTCGTACAAGGAGCAGCGCGAGCTCCAGTCGCTCGAAACTCAGATCCCCGATGTGGAGAAGCGCATTGCCGAGATCGAAGCCCATATGAGCTCTGGCGAGGGTTCCTACGCCGACCATACCGAATGGGCACGTCAGCACGCCGAGCTCACCACGAAAATGGACGATCTCACCCTGCGCTGGCTGGAGCTGAGCGAGATGGCCGGGTAGGGTTACCGCAGATGCGTGCAGCACCACCAAATGTCGATGCCTACATCGCCATGCAGACACCGGAGGTTGCCCGGCTGCTGTCGGAACTTCGTCAGATCATCCTGAGCACCGCACCCGAAGCATCGGAGGGGATTTCCTACGGAATGCCCGCCTACAAACTCCATGGCAGGCCACTGGCGTACTTTGCGGCGTTTGCCCGGCACCTCGGCCTGTATGCCACCCCCTCCAGCCATGAAGCCTTTGCTGCGGAACTGTCCGGCTACAAGCAGGGAAAAGGATCGGTGCAGTTCCCTCTCGACCGTCCACTTCCGGTAGCGCTTATTCGCAGAATGATCGCTCATCGGGCCGAGACCATCCAAGGCCGGACGCCCAGATCGAAGCAGCACGAATGAATCAGTTCCATGTGCGCGGCCTGGTCTCGATCCGTTGTGAAAATCCCAAAGTTTTACGAGTTTCGTATCGATCAATCTTCGTCATACCAAAGCCCGTTCGATAATCATGAGCACCACCGTAACCGTTTCGCCGAAGTACCAGGTAGTGATATCCCAGGAGCTACGCGACCTGTTTCATATCAAACCGGGTCAGCGCATGCAGTGGATGAACCACGACGGCATGCTTGTGCTTGTACCGCTGCTATCGGTCGATGAACTTCGTGGCTACCTGAAGGATTACGACATTCGGCTGATTCGCGACAAGGAGAAGTTCGAACCATGAGAACTCGTCCCGTTGTTCTTGACTCGTCCGCGTGGATTGAGTACATCCTCGACGGACCGAATGCGCCACATTACGCGAAGACGTTGAAGGCACAATCAGACAAAATCATTGTGCCGTCTGTCTGCATTTTTGAGGTCTACCGCTCCATCGAGCGGATTGTATCGGTCAAAGAAGCACTTGCTGTAACCATGAGCATGCAGACATTTCGCGTCGATCCACTTTCAACGAGTCGTGCCCGTGAGGCCGCGACAATAAGTCGTCAGCACAGTCTTTCAACTGCAGACGCCATCATCTATGCTACCACCCTCGCCCACGATGCTGAACTGGTAACACAGGATGCTGACTTCATGAAACTGCCATCCGTTCGCTACTTCAAACATATTCGGTAAACACCACCATGGCCACACAAGACATCTCAATGATCGAGCGCCTCTATGCGGCGCTACCCGCAAAGGTCGAAGCAGCAAGGGGCTTGCTGAATCGCCCCCTGACACTTGCCGAAAAGGTGCTCTATGCCCACATGGCAGAGCTTCCGTCAGCCCCGCACCAGCGCGGCAAGGCGTATGTGGACTTCAATCCCGACCGTGTAGCCATGCAGGACGCAACGGCCCAGATGGCGCTCCTGCAGTTCATGTCGGCCGGTATCCCACAGGTAGCCGTCCCATCAACCGTGCACTGCGACCACCTGATCCGCGCCGAGCATGGGGCCAAGTCGGACCTCGATAAGTCCCTCGAAGAGAACAAGGAAGTCTTCGACTTCCTCGCTTCCGTTTCGAAGAAGTACGGCATCGGCTTCTGGAAGCCGGGCGCCGGCATCATTCACCAGGTTGTGCTTGAGAACTACGCCTTCCCGGGCGGTATGATGATCGGAACGGACTCGCACACACCGAACGCCGGCGGCATGGGCATGGTGGCCATTGGTGTTGGCGGTGCCGATGCGGTGGACGTGATGGCCGGCATGCCATGGGAACTGCAGATGCCGAAGCTTATCGGCGTGAAGCTCACGGGCAAGATGAACGGCTGGACCAGCCCGAAGGACGTGATCCTGAAGCTGGCCGGCATCCTAACGGTAAAGGGTGGCACGGGCGCAATCGTGGAGTACTTCGGTGACGGTGTTGCTTCGTTCTCGGCCACCGGCAAGGGAACGATCTGCAACATGGGCGCCGAGATTGGTGCAACCACGTCGATCTTCCCGTATGACGCGTCGATGGACCGCTATCTGCGTTCGACCGACCGCAACGACGTAGCCGATCTGGCCAAGGGCGTTGCCGAGCACCTGTGTGCCGATGCCGACGTTGTGGCGAATCCGGAGAAGTATTACGACCAGGTGATCCACATCGATCTTGATGCCCTGGAGCCCCATATCAACGGTCCATTCACACCGGACCGCGCCATGGAGCTTTCGGAATTCGTTAATGCCGTGAAGGAAAACAACTGGCCGGAAGAACTGCGCGTGGGTCTCATCGGCTCGTGCACCAACTCCTCCTACGAGGACATGAGTCGCGTTGCGGCCATTGCCGAGTATGCCTCGCAGCATGGACTCAAGGCCAAGGCCGAGTTCACCATCACGCCGGGTTCGGAGCAGGTGCGTGCGACCATCGAGCGCGACGGAATCCTTGCCAAGATGGAGGCCATCGGCGGTCAGGTTCTGGCCAACGCCTGCGGTCCGTGCATCGGTCAGTGGAAACGTCACGACGTGCAGCAGGGCGACAAGAACTCCATCATCACGTCCTTCAACCGCAACTTCACGGGTCGCAACGACGGCATCAAGGAAACTCACGCCTTTGTTGCATCGCCCGAGACCGTTGCCGGCTTTGTGCTGGCCGGCAAGCTCACGCACAACTTCATCAAGGACCCGATCGACGGCGTCATGCTCCAGCCCCCTGTCGGCACGGAGCTTCCTGAAGGGGGCTTTGTACCCGATGTAGCAGGCTTTATTGCTCCGGCTGCTGACGGTTCGAGTGTACAGGTGGTGATCGCTCCCGAGAGCAGCCGTCTGCAGGCGCTCGAAGCCTTCAAGGCTCCAAAGAAGGAAGAGTACCAGAACATGCCGCTGCTGCTAAAGGCCAAGGGCAAGTGCACCACGGACCACATCTCCATGGCCGGACCATGGCTACGGTTCCGGGGTCACCTGGATAACATCTCGAACAACATGTTCATCGGCGCCATCAACTACATCAACGACACCGCCAACAGCGTCAAGAACGTCTTCACCGGCGAGTACGCAGAAGTGCCTGCCACGGCGCGCGACTACAAGGCACGCGGTATTTCATGGGTTGTTGTGGGCGACGAGAACTACGGCGAAGGATCATCGCGTGAGCACGCTGCCATGGAGCCCCGCTTCCTCGGTGGCAAGGCCATCATCGTCAAGAGCTTTGCCCGCATCCACGAGACCAACCTCAAGAAGCAGGGCATGCTACCGCTGACGTTTGTCAACGCAGCCGATTACGACAAGATCCGCGAAGGCGACCGCCTCTCGATCGACATCGACACCCTGGCCGTCGGCCATGAGGTCACCCTCGGCATCATGCACGATGACGGCTCATCAGAGACCATCCAGCTCAAGCACACCATGAACGAGCAACAGCTCGGCTGGTTCCGCGCCGGCTCGGCTCTGAACCTTATCGCAGGAAGATAATGATGGCATCGTAGGGGCGAGCCTGTGTGCTCGCCCCTTTTTTTGTGCGCATTGTTTATCGTCATCGCGCAACGCCGCGTCGCCCATTGCGTTCCCCGGGCCAAGGCCCGGGGCTATTGTGCGATTGTTGGGATGCCGCATCGCCCATTGCGTTCCCCGGGCCAAGGCCCGGGGCTATTGTGCGATTGTTCGTGATGCCGCGTCGCTCATTGCGTTCCCCGGGCCAAGGCCCGGGGCTAATATTGATCGTTGGGATACCGCGTCGCTCATTGCGTTCCCCGGGCCAAGGCCCGGGGCTAATATTGATCGTTGGG
>JBEIIK010000018.1:0-27985 GCA_040380835.1 Ignavibacteria bacterium
CCCCTACGCCGAAGGCGTCCCCCCACGGCGCAGCCGTCCCCCTACGGCGAAGCCGTCCATCTATGCCGAAGGCATCCCCCTACGGCGAAGCCGTCCATCTATGCCGAAGGCATCCCCCCACGGCGCAGCCGTCCCCCCTACGGCGAAGCCGTCCCCCTACGGCGAAGCCGTCCCTCAGTGCCGGAAGTGCCGCATCCCGGTGAACAGCATGGCGAGCCCCTTTTCGTTGGCGGCGGCGATGACTTCTTCGTCGCGCACGGATCCGCCGGGTTGGATGACGCAGGTAGCGCCGGCTTCGGCGGCCTGCAGCAGACCGTCGGCAAAGGGGAAGAAGGCGTCGGAGGCGACGGCGCAGCCGGCAAGGTCGATGCCGGCATCCTGGGCCTTGCGCACGGCGATGCGGGCAGAATCTATGCGCGACATTTGCCCCGCCCCGATGGCAAGCGACCGGTCGTGCGTGGCATAGACGATGGCGTTGCTCTTGACGTGCTTGGCGATCTTCCAGGCGTAGAGCATGGCGCGTTGCTCATCACCCGTCGGTGTGCGTGCGGTGACCGCTCGCAGGTTGCCTTCATCGTACAGCGCGGCGTCGGCGTCCTGCACCAGCAGGCCGGAGGCAACACTGCGAACACTCTGCTTTTGAACGGCCTCGTAAGCGGCTTGGTCGAGCACCATCAAACGCCGATCCTTTTTCTTCTGCAGCAGGGCAAGGGCATCGTCACTGAATGACGGGGCGATGAGCACTTCGGCAAAGAGTCCGTGGACCTCTTCGGCAAAGGTCAATCCGATCGGACGATTGACGGCGATGATGCCGCCGAAGGGGCTGACGGTGTCGGTGGCAAAGGCCTTACGGTAGGCCTCGACGAGTGATGCGTCGGAGCCGACGCCGCACGGGTTGTTGTGCTTGACGATCACCACCGTTGGCTCATCGAACTCCATGCACAGGCCGACGGCCGCGTCGATGTCGAGGATGTTGTTGTAGGAGAGTTCCTTGCCATGGAGCTGACGGAAGAGCGATGTGAACGACCCGTACAGCACGGCCTTCTGATGCGGATTCTCTCCATAGCGAAGGGGCTGATCGATCCGCAGCGGGAGAGCCCCCTCTGTAAGAAAGCCAGTGATGCTGCGCGAGAAGTACTGCGAGATCCGCGCATCGTACTGGGCCGTGTGCGAGAAGGCTTCCATTGCCAGTTGACGCCTAAGCTCCGGGGTGACGCCGCCGGACTTCAGTTGCTCGATGACGGTGGGATAATGTGCGGGGTTGACGATGATGGCTACGTGCTCGTGATTCTTGGCAGAAGCGCGCACCATGGCCGGACCGCCAATGTCGATGTTCTCGATGATGTCCGCGTCAGTCGATGCCGGATTAGCGACGGTCTGCTCAAACGGGTAGAGGTTTACGACAACAATATCAATATGCTCGATGCCATGATCGTGCATCTGCTGAAGGTCCGCAGCATTGTCCATTCTCCCCAAAATTCCCCCATGGATCTTCGGGTGGAGTGTCTTGACGCGGCCGTCCATGATCTCCGGGAAGCCCGTGACATCAGAGACGCTTACCACCGGTATGCCGGCCTCTTTCAGGGCCTTTGCCGTACCGCCCGTGGAGAAAATCCGGATCCCCAGAGCGTGGAGTTCGCGGGCAAATTCAACGATTCCGGTCTTGTCGGAAACTGAAAGCAGGGCAGTCATTGTTTGTCCCGATGATTGGCGTCAAAGAAGGCGCAAAACTACACCGCTATTTCCGACCGATGGGTCGGTCGTTGTAAATTCGTACCACTCAACTCAGCATTTTCCACGAAGGAGCAGCAATGGCAACGACGTTGGACAAGTCGGTCATCACGTGCGACATGGAAGGGGTCATCGAGACCTTTAGTCCCGGCGCACAGGCGATGTTCGGGTACTCACAGGATGAAACCATCGGCAAGTTGCGCGTGAGCGCATTCTCACCGGGCGAGGTGGTTCTACAGAATCTTCCCGGGTGGCTTGCAACCGCCGTGAAGGAGGGCGAATGGGTAGGCGAGACGAACTTTATCCGCAAGAACGGGCAGAAGTTTGGAGCACGCATCCGCATCACGCCGACGTTCAAGAGCGGACAGCAGGTTGGTTTTTGCGGTGTGACCGAAGAGCTTGAAACGCCCGTTAGCATTCCGATCAAGTCCAGCACGAAGTTCATCTCCTGGCTTGTGATCACGCGCGCCCCCCTCCTTTCGGCTGCTCTGACGCCATGCTTTATCGGCCTGGCCTATGCCGCCGGAATTGCCGACCCGCCAGTTGCGATCAACTGGTTCCTGGCCAGCCTTACGATGCTGGGTGTGGCTCTGCTGCACCTTGCCAGTAACGTCTTCAACGACTATTTCGACGTCAAGAGCGGCACGGACCAGGCCAACACCAAGTACTTTGTGCAATACTCAGGTGGCTCACGGGCCATCGAACTCGGCCTTATTGACCTCAATGGCACGCTGAAGGTTGCGGCCATTCTTGCGGTGATCGCCCTTGGTATCGGACTCTACCTCACCTCCGCCGTCGGCACCGGAGTTCTTACGATCGGCCTCACGGGGCTGGCTCTTGGATTCTTCTACACGGCCCCGCCACTGCGCCTTGTTGCACGCCATGGCCTCGGTGAGATCACCATTGGTATGGCATTCGGACCACTGATCACGATGGGCATCTATTACGTCCTGACAGGCACATATAATTGGGAGGCCTTCCTTTTCGGTATCCCGACGGGACTCCTCACCACCAACATCCTGCTTATCAATCAGGTGCCTGATACTGAGGGCGACGCATCGACCGGTAAGAACCATCTCGTGGTGACGTTTGGGTATGCGATGGCGCCCGTGTTCTACGCCATCTTCCTTCTCGGTGCTCTTGGCGTCACGGTGTGGCTTGCCATGGAACACCAGAAGCCCCTTCTCTACGGCGTAGCCGCAGTCGGCGCGATCTGGGGCGGATGGATCGTCAAGTACATGCGCGAGAACATCGACAAGCGCACGCTCGTCAAAGGTAACGTCGCCACGATTCAGCTGCAGGTTCTGTTTGCCATCCTGTTCGCTCTTGCAATGATCTTCTAAAGGTGTTGCCGCAAGGGGCTAGCCCAGCACACCTAGTGCGGCAGCAGCTTCGTCGGCAACGTGAAAACTTCCACAGATAATGGTCGTGCCCATGGCACGGGCAGCCTGCACAGCTTCGGCCACGGATGCGTGAGTGATCACGTGCTCGTGGCCGACGTGTTTTGCGACGGTGGCAACATCAGGCCCTGGCATGCTACGAGCCACATGGGGCGCGCATGCATGCAGCGTGGGATGTAGCGTAAGAAGTTCACGAAGCATCCCCTCGACATCTTTGTCGGCCATTGCTCCGAAGACCACCTGTAGGGGGCCTTGAATGCGCGAGTCGATGAGCGTTTGCACCAGTGAGTGCATTCCACCCGGGTTATGGGAGACATCCATGATGGTAAGGGGCTCGGTAGCTACCACCTGCGTTCGTGCGGCGATCCCGCTGTTGCGCCGAACCGAGCGCAGGCCACAGCGAATATCCTCCTCGTCGATGGCAAACGAGCGCTGCAGAACGGGAATCGTACCAAGTACTGTGCAGATGTTCTCTGCCTGATGACGTCCGGTAAGCTCGCTTAAGTAGTAGCGGCGAGTGTCGTCTTCGATGGCGGATACGCTCATCGTCAGATCTGCATAACAGGCATCAACTTCGACAGCTACGATTTCTTCGGCGAAGATGATCTCAGCGCCTTGTGCTTGTGCACGACGGTCGAAGACCCCGCAGGCCTCCGCACCGTTGGGGCCGATCACCACGGGAACGCCGGGCTTGATGATCCCGGCCTTTTCGCCGGCGATCTGCGCGATGGTCGTGCCCAGATACTCCATGTGGTCGAAGTCGATGGCTGTGATCACACTAAGTAGCGGCGTGCAGACGTTTGTTGCATCGAGACGTCCGCCAAGCCCCGTTTCAATCACTGCAACATCGACGCGGCGCTCGGCGAAGTACTGGAAGGCCATTGCCGTGGTGACCTCGAAGAAGGTGCCGCCGATGGCCTTTGCCTGGTCCATGAGGGGCACGGCAAGCCTTGCAACATCGGCATCCGAGATCGGCCTACCGTTGATGCGGATGCGCTCGTAGAACCTGCGGATATGGGGCGAGGTATAGAGCCCAACATTGTAGCCGGCCTCGGTGAGTATCGATGCGATCATTGAACATGTTGACCCCTTGCCGTTGGTGCCGGCAACATGGATCGTGTTCAGTCGCAGGTGGGGGCTATCAAGGCCCGCCAATAGGGAACTAATGCGCTCCAGGCCCGGCTTGATGCCGGCATGGAAGGTCATCGCAAATAGATCTTCAAGAATACGTTCGACGCTCATCGGGGCGCAACATAAAAAAGGCCTGCCGGATGGCAGGCCTTTTTGCGACTACATTTTTACCACAGCAAATCAGATGCGTTACTCTGAAACTTGCTCGCTGCTCTCAAGGTCTTCGATCGTTGTCGAAGTCGATGCCGAACCGTCGGCATTGTACTTGTCTGCGTTCGGGACAGGGTGGTTCGTGTTGTACTTGGCGATCTCGTCGGCCGAACGTCCACGCAGGAATTCCACAGCGGACAGGACGATCTTCTTCTGCTCCTTGTCGAACTCAACGACCCTCAGCGGGAGAACGTCATCGACGTTGAAGAAGTCGCTGATCGTGCGCACTGGTGCGAAGGAAAGTTGCGACACAGGGACGAATCCGTCCACACCCTGCGGCATTTCGACGATCACACCCTTGTCGATGAGACGGACGATCTTGCCTTCGGTTTCCATGCCAACGGCGAACTCATTCTCGAAGATATCCCAAGGATTTTCGGAGATCTGCTTGTGACCAAGCGAAATGCGGCGATGCTCGTTGTCGATGGCAAGCACCACGACCTGGAGCTCATCGCCCTTCTTCACGAATTCACCCGGATGGCGGATCTTCTTCGTCCACGACAGGTCGGAAATATGCACCAGACCATCGACTCCTGGCTCGAGCTCGATGAACACACCGAAATTCGTCAGGTTGCGCACGATGCCCTTATGGACCGAACCCGATGGGTACTTAGCCGTGAGATCATTCCATGGATCCGGCTCAAGCTGCTTCATACCAAGGGCCAGCTTGCGGTCGGACTTGTCGATGTTCAGAACGGCGGCTTCGACCATCTGGCCGAGCGACACCACCTGCGATGGGTGCTTGACGTGTTGCGTCCAGGACATTTCACTGATGTGAATCAGGCCTTCAACGCCCTTCTCGATCTCGATGAAGGCACCGTAGTCGGTCAGCGAAACAACCTTGCCACGAACCTTTGAACCCGGCTCGTAGCGTTCGCCGATCTGATCCCATGGGTGCGGCGTGAGCTGCTTCATGCCGAGCGAAATGCGCTTGCGGTTTTCGTCGAAGTCCAGAACCACGACCTTGACCTGCTGATCCAGCTGGACGATCTCGCTTGGGTGCGAAACGCGTCCCCATGAAAGGTCCGTGATGTGCACAAGACCGTCCACTCCACCGAGGTCGACGAACACGCCGAAGTCCGAGATAGCCTTGACGGTGCCCTCGAGGACAAGCCCCTTTTCGAGGAGTTCGAGGATCTTACCACGCTGTTCGGCCAGTTGCTCTTCGAGCAGGACCTTGTGCGAGACAACAACGTTTTCGCTTGGGTGATTGACCTTAACCACGCGCACGTCGATGGTGCGTCCAACCCATGCATCGAAGTCACGCACAGGGCGTACGTCGATCTGCGAGCCGGGAAGAAAGGCCTCGATACCCAACAGATCGACCACCATGCCGCCCTTGATGCGACGAAGGATGCGAACCTGCGTAACAGTTTGAGTCTCTGCCAGCTTGAGGATCTCCTCCCAGGTCTTCATGAAGTCAGCACGGCGGCGGCTGAGCATCAGGCGGCCTTCGCCGTCCTCGATCTTCTCAACAAATACGTCCACGACTTCGCCGGCTGCGAGCAGTTCGGCGCCGACGAACTCGGCACGTGGGACAACGCCGAGTGACTTAAACCCGATGTCGACGAGGATCTCGTCCTTGGTCACCGATACCACGGTTCCGTGAACCATGTCGTCGGCCTTCAGGGTTGAGACCTTGGTTTCAAAAAGGTTGCGGAACTCATCATCGCCCATCATCGGCTGATCGATTTCGCCATTGATGATGTCGGCTACAGCTGAGTGCTTGCGAGCAGGGGCCGGTGCTGACGCTGCAGCAACTGTCTCCATGGTTACGTCGGCCACGGCCGGCGCAGCAGCGGTTTCTTCCGCTACCAGTGTCGGTTCGGCGGCAGTTTCACCCGCTTGCTCAATGTTCTCTGACATACGATATTCCTACGTTTTCCGTCTATTGCGATGCGGCCCTCCATCACAATGCCGGATTCAACAGATGGTGTGACAAACCCAGGGCCCGGGAAAGACGACAAAGGTACGGGAAAAGAATGGAAAACCGAACAGTGAACCAAGCGGCCCCCTTCAGGGTTTTTGGCATGAAGATTGGTTCGATATCAGCAGAACAACGCCACGTAGAACAGGGAGAAATGAACCATGGAATGGTTCGATGCCTTTGAGGAACTGATGACGACGATAGACCGCTTTGTGGCCCAGCACGGACACGCGCCGAGAGAGGTTGCCGTGTCGCCTCACCTCTATGCCTGGCTCTCAGACATCCGCCGGGAATCGGCCCGCCTGTCAGGTCAGGAGCCGGGAGAGCTCAGCACCATCCCAACCTCTTACGGCCCGGTTCGTCTGCAGATCGATGAGGCCCTGAATGAGTTTGAAATACTGCCCGGATAGGTTTGGGGTGTGAGGTGTGGGGTGTGAGGTTTTCTTCGCGTCGGGGCTAGGGGGTTAGCTTGGGTACTGGAGTACGAAGCTTCGCGCGGAGGCTGTACAGCATTTTCCGCAACACCATGATATCCTCAAATATGTGCTCCCTTCCCTCCTCTTTTACGCCGTAGAGATTGTTCACAATGAGTAGGATAGCCTCGACCTCGTTGAGGGATCCAAGAGCGATATCAATAAACCGGGCATACTCCCGACGTGTGGAGCGTTGTTTGCCCACCGCAATGTTCAAAGCAATGGACGTTGCTGCGCGCCGAAGTTGGGGTGTTAGTCCGTAGCGCTCGCACTCGGGAAGGTGGTCGGCAATCGGATAGACGGCACGAATGAGCCCCATGGCCCTTTGCCAGACGTGCAAGTCGCGAAATGAAGCGATCATAGTTTGTATCCTGAGTTTTTCCAGCTATGAGC
Source organism: Ignavibacteria bacterium (assembly GCA_040380835.1). GTDB lineage: Bacteria > Bacteroidota > Ignavibacteria > Kapaibacteriales > Kapaibacteriaceae > UBA10438. The sequence goes on from JBEIIK010000018.1 coordinate 7,266, forward strand.
AGCGACGCACCCAATGCGTGACATTTACGCCTGAGCATATTCGACCTCACACCCCACACCTCACACCCCAAACCTGAAGTATCTTTGTTTCCTCGCGCCCATAGCTCAGTTGGATAGAGCAGCAGCCTTCTAAGCTGCGGGCCGCAGGTTCGAATCCTGCTGGGCGCACCGAAGGCGTTCGCGAGCGAACGCGTATGAAAAACGACAAAGTCAGGTGGGCACCATGGGGTACATGAGTGGTTTTGGCAACGAGTTTGCCACCGAGGCCGTCAAGGGGGCATTACCCATTGGACGGAATTCGCCGCAGAAGCCGGCGTTTGGGCTCTATGCGGAGCAGATAAATGGAACGTCGTTCACGGCTCCGCGGTCGGAAAACCGACGCTCGTGGATGTACCGAATCCGCCCGTCGGTGGTACACCGTCCGTATGAGCGGATCGACAACGGGCTGATCCGTTCGACGCCGTTTAATGAGGTGGAGACGACGCCAAACCAGCTTCGGTGGAGCCCCTTGCCCCTTCCGACAGAGCCGACCACGTTCATCGAGGGTATTGCTACGATGGCCGGCAGCGGTGATCTGACCACCCACGCGGGCTCGGCGATCCATGTCTATGCAGCCAACACGTCGATGACCGACACGTTCTTTTACAACGCCGATGGCGAGATGTTGATTGTGCCGCAGCAAGGGTCGTTGCGGTTTCTGACGGAGATGGGTATTGTTGACGTTGAGCCGTATGAGATCTGCGTGATTCCCCGCGGTGTAAAGTTCCGCGTTGAGGTCTCAGGGGGCGTGCGCGGCTATATCCTCGAGAATTATGGCTCACGTCTGAAGCTGCCTGATCTTGGTCCGATCGGAGCTAATGGGCTGGCCTACCCGCGTGATTTTCTGACCCCCGAGGCCTGGTATGAAGAGCGTACCGGTGAGTTCGCCGTCATTGCCAAGTTCCAGGGCAATCTCTGGCGCGGAGTCTATGACCATTCGCCGCTGAACGTGGTGGCCTGGCACGGCAATTATGCCCCATACAAATATGATCTTCGCAAGTATCAGTGCATCAACACGGTCACGTTCGATCATCCCGACCCGTCGATCTACACAGTGCTGACGTCGGCCTCTGAAGTGACAGGCGTTGCCAACATCGACTTCGTCTGCTTCCCACCGCGCTGGATGGTTGCAGAGAATACCTTCCGTCCACCATGGTTCCATCGCAATTTCATGAACGAGTACATGGGCCTGATCGACGGTGTCTATGATGCCAAGGAAGGTGGCGGATTTGTGCCCGGTGGTTCGTCGCTTCACAGCTGCATGAGCGGGCACGGACCCGATGCTGATACACACAGGAAGGCATCGACGGCCGAGCTCAAGCCCACAAGGGTCGACGGAACGATGGCCTTCATGTTCGAGACGCGCTTTGTCTGCCGTCCGACGGCCTTTGCAATGTCGTGTGCAGAGCTCCAGAACGACTATTGGGAGTGCTGGCAGGGACTCGTGCCTGAATTCCGCACTCCGTAATGTATATTTGCGCCCCATCACAACCATGAAATCTACACGGCCAAGTCCCGTGCGGTTGTACCAGGCCCAATCCCGCCAGGTCCGGAAGGAAGCAACGGTCAGCATGTGTACAAGGCGCCACGGTCAACTTGGCCACTTTTTTTGATGGTAAGAAGAATCCTCATCAACGGCACGTCCAGTCATCTTCGGATAGCAATCACCGAAGACGGGAAACTTGCGGAGCTGTTCACAGAAACGCCCGATGCCGAGCACCATGTCGGCAACATCTACCTGGGTCGGGTGATGAAGGTCGCCCAAGGTATGAATGCGGCCTTCGTCGATATTGGTCTTGAGCAGGACGCGTTTCTGCATTTCAGCGACGTTGACTCGACGATGGAAGACGATGCAACCGATGACGGTGATGATGACCGCCCGACGACGGAAGCCGTGGCAACTGCGGATGTTGCGCTGCGGACGTCCAAAATCGACACCAAGAAGCGGCTCCCGACCTTTTCGACCAAGCGCAGCGGGGAAATCAAGATCAACCTGCAGGCCAAGCAGATGGTGGTCGTCCAGGTCACACGCGAGGCATACCATCAGAAGGGCGTGAGGATCACTACAAAGGTTGGTCTGACGGGACGCAACGTCGTGCTGCTGCCGTTTGAAGAGACGATCGGTATCTCGCGCAAGATCGTTAACCAGAAAGAACGCAAGAGGCTTCGCCAGATCGCCACATCCCTGCTTGAGCCCGGCATGGGCTGCATCATCCGTACGGCGGCCCAGGGCCTTCCCGACGATGATGTGCAGAGAGACTTTTCATCGCTCCTCGACGACTGGCGCGAGATGGAAAAAGACGTGCGCATGGCCACGGGTCCGATGCTACTTCATCGAGAGGCCAGTATCACGCACAGTGTTATACGTGACCTGCTGAAAGAAGACATCGCCCAGGTGGTGGTGGATGACCGCAAGGTCTTCCGCGACCTCAAGGCCTATGTTCAGCGTTCTGCTCCGCACCTGCTTGACCGACTGGAGTTCTACGGAGAGTCCCGTCCGATGCTGGATGTATTTGGAATCGAGCGCGACGTGTTACTGTCGCATGCCAGGCGCGTGCCCCTTCAAAGTGGTGGATCGCTGATCATAGATCATACCGAAGCCATGGTGGTGATCGACGTTAACTCTGGCAGGGCGTCTAACGAACGGACGCAGGAAGGCATCGCCGTCAAGACCAACTTCGAGGCGGTTCGCGAAGTGGCCAGGCAGTTGCGTCTGCGTGACATCGGCGGCATGATCATGATCGACTTCATCGACATGCAGCAGGAAGAGAACCGCCGTCGGCTTGTCAATGAAATGAAGCGCGAGGCCATGCGTGACCGCGCCAAGACCATCGTCTATCCGCTCACGCCTCTGGGCGTTCTGCCGCTCACACGCCAGCGTATCCGTCAGAGTCTTGCCGAACGGACCAGTGAAGAGTGTCCGTTTTGCCTTGGTACGGGGCGGGTGATCTCTCCCGAGCGAGTAGTGGCCGACATCGACCGCTGGCTGCGCCGATTCAGAGCCGGCACATGGTCCATCGGCGTCACCATTGCCACTCATCCCTACATCATCCATTATATCCAGCGCAATCGCTCAACGACGATAAATCGCTGGCTGCGTTCCTACTTTCTGCGCGTGCATTTGCGCGAAGATGACTCGGTTGAGGCCGGCGATTTTCGATGCTATGCCGGTACATCGACAACTGAAATCACCAGCAGGTATTTGTGACGGCCCCCGCGAAGATCACCATCCTCGGTTCAACAGGGTCGATCGGCACTCAGGCACTCGACGTCGTCGGGCGCATGGGGCAGGAGGCGAGACTGCGCTGGATCACCTGCAACACGCGCTGGATGGACATGGCCGAACAGGTTCGGCGCTACCGTCCTTACGGCGTGGCGATTCGCGATGAAGAAGCCCGTGCGGCCTTTATCCGTGAAGTACCGGAGTTTACCGGACCCGTTCTCTGTGGCGAAGAGGGTATCTGCCAGGCAGCCGCAGACGCTGAAAACACCTTTGTACTGTCGGCCATGGTGGGCTTCAGCGGCGTTGTGCCGACGATGGCCGCAATCAGGGCCGGACACGTCATCGGCCTTGCCAATAAGGAATCCCTAGTCAGCGCGGGCAGCATCCTGATGCCAGCCGTGGCCGAGCATGGAGCAACGCTTCTCGCAGTCGATTCCGAGCATAGTGCCATCGCTCAATGCATCATCGGAGAGCACGTTGATGACGTTGAGAAGCTCATCATCACCGCCTCGGGAGGCCCCTTCCGAGGGATGACGTCGGAGCAACTGCTCTCAGTCACTCCGGAGCAGGCACTCAAGCATCCTAACTGGTCCATGGGTGCCAAGATCACCATCGATTCGGCATCGCTCATGAACAAGGGCTTCGAAGTGATCGAGGCCCGCTGGCTGTTTGATCTTCCAGGTGATAAGATCGACGTTGTGATCCACCCGCAGTCGATCATCCATTCAATGGTTCAGTTCATTGACGGCTCGGTGAAGGCCCAAATGGGCATTCCCACGATGCTTGTTCCGATCCAGTACGCCCTGTCCTACCCGCGGCGCTTGCCCCTTGACATACCCCGCATGGACCTGGCAGCAATCGGCAGCCTGACCTTCGAAGCACCGGATCGGGAGCGGTTCCCGTGTCTGCAGATCGCCTACGAGGTGCTCGAGGCAGGGGGCTCGTCGGGCGCAATCGTCAATGCAGCCAATGAGGTTGCTGTGAGCGCTTTCCTGGACCATAAGCTGGCCTTTACCGACATTCCGAATGTGATTCGTTTTACACGCGATCACATGGAACACACAAATGATCCGTCTTTGGCGGACATTAGCGCTATCGATGCCGAGGCTCGGCGCGTGGCTCGAGAGTTTTCTTCACTGCAAGCCTGAACCGCTGATATGACGTTTCTTCAGCCCCTTGTCTCCTTCATCATCGTCATTGGTGTTCTCGTCTTTGTGCACGAGCTGGGTCACTTCCTTGCCGCGCTCTGGACGGGAATGCGCGCCGACGTCTTTGCCCTTGGTATGGGGCCGCGCCTGTTTGGTTGGAACAAGATTCAGGGCTTCTCCTTTGGGAAGCTTCCCGAGGACCTGGATCTTGGTGATCATACCGATTATCGTATCTGTGCGTTTCCGATCGGCGGGTATGTCAAGATCATCGGCATGATCGACGAGTCGTTTGACACGGAGTTTGCCAACAGTGAGCCAAAGCCCTACGAGTTCCGCTCCAAGGGGGCTCTTGCCAAGACCCTTGTGCTTAGTGCCGGCGTGATAATGAACTTTCTGCTGGCCATCGGGATATTCACTTCCCTGACTCTCTGGTACGGGCACGAGGAGATGGCAACGACCCGCATTGCATGGATCGAAGCCACATCGCCCCTTTCCGCTGCCGGACTGCGCGCCGGAGATAACGTCCTGGCTATTGACGGCAATGTCGTTCAGACCTGGGAGGACCTTGCCGAGGCCCTAGCCGTTGATGAAAACCTCTCCGAGCGGTTGATCTCGTTTGACCGTAACGGCGAGCGACTGCAACTGGCTGTGGCGGGTAGTAAGCTCGTGCGCTCGCTCACGTCGGAGACGGGGCTTGGCATCTACCCCGATAACGTTTCGGTACGCATCGGTGGGGTGGTCTCCGGAGCACCTGCCGCAAAGGCCGGATTTCGCACCGGTGATGTGATTCTCGCGGCAGATACCATGCCAGTGCGATCGCTGTTCCAGTTCCAACGCTACATCAGACGTCACGCCGGCACCGTTATGACGGTACATGTCGATCGTGACGGTCAGCCGCGCCCGATCACGGTGGCCGTCTCGGCGGATTCGACGATCGGTGTTCAACTGGAGACTGAGTACGTCGGAGAACGTCGACGCGAGACATTCTCGGTCTTCGAAGCTCTGTCACGTGCGGCCCAGCAGACGTCGACAACGATCGCCATGATTGGCACTTCGGTGGCCCACGTCGTGCAAGGCACCGTTGGGGTCCGTGAGAGCTTCGGCGGTCCGATCCGCATTGCGCAGATGGCCTCGCGAAGTAGCGATCTCGGAATCGAATCCTTCCTGCGCTTCATGGCTCTGATCTCGATCTCTCTGGGCGTGATGAACCTTTTGCCATTGCCCGGCCTCGATGGTGGACACCTGGTCTTTGTCGGCATCGAAGCGATCATCCGTCGCGAGATCCCTACTTCGGTGAAGATCCGTATCCAGCAGGTCGGTATGGCCATGCTGCTGGCCCTGATGGCCTTTGTGCTCTACCTTGACCTCTCGCGGTAAGGGGCTGGCCTGATGTACATTCTTGTGACGAACGATGACGGAATCGACTCGGCGGGAATTCATGCGCTCGTGCAGGCCATGCGCCGCCTGGGCGATGTCGTGGTGGTGGCCCCGGACCGTCAGCAGAGCGCTGTCGGACATGCGCTGACCGTGGCCAGCCCCCTTCGTGCAACGCCGTTTCATCGTGACGGGCAGGTCTTTGGCTATGCTATCAACGGAACACCGGCCGACTGTGTCAAGCTGGGCGTCAGTACACTTCTTGAGCGACGTCCGGATATCGTGGTGAGCGGGATCAATCATGGCTCGAATACCAGCGTCAACGCCATCTACTCCGGAACCGTCAGCGCTGCCACCGAAGGCACCCTGATGGGTATTCCATCGATGGCTGTGTCACTGGCTACGTTCGACCACAGTGCGGATATGTCGCTGGCGGCGGATGTAGCTTATCAGGTGGCATCACGATTGATTGATATGGGGCTCCCGCCGGGTACACTGCTGAATGTGAATGTACCGCCGGTGCCTCGCGAGGAGTTCAGAGGTATCCGTGTTACGCGGCAGGGTCACAACGCCTGGGACGACGGATATGATGTTCGCATCGACCCGCAGGGAAGACCCTATTACTGGCTGACTGGGGAGTTCACCACGGTCCGCGAGCTTCCCGACGGGGATGACCATGTTGTGAAGAACGGATACGCCGCCATCACACCCATCCATTATGAGCTGACGAATTTCGCTGTACTCGAATCGTTGCGATCACATCCGGTGCTTTCCGAGATTTGCGTCAGGGACACGCATACGGGAGACGCATGATACGCCGGATCAATGAGCAACTTGCTCGCGCAATTGATGCGCACGCTAAGCAACTTCGGTTTCTGTATCGCATCAAAGGCTTCGGCTATGAACGTGCGATCGAACTGCCACTGCTGGCCGAGCAGCTTAAACCACCGTTCGACAAGCCCCTTCGCTATCTCGATATCGGAACCGGACAGTCGATCTTCCCATCATGGGTGGCGAAGAACTCCAACTGGGATGTGACGTGTCTTGACAAGTTCTCCTGGGTGGAGAAACAGCACGAATATGCTCGCAAACTAGGCCTGTCGTCTGATCGATTCCACGTGGTGTTGCGTGATTTTCTCGAAGCAGAGCTTGAGCCGGCATCATTCGACGTGATTACGAACATCAGCGTCATTGAGCACTTCGAGGGGGATCTTGATAGCGTTGCGATGGCCAAGAGCGCAAAGCTGCTCAAGCCCGGCGGATTGTATCTGCTTACCACCCCGCTTAATGAGGGACATGCCCGCGACTGGTATCTGAACCAGGACGTATATGGCGAAAAGTTTACGCAGAAGCCGGTGTTCTTCCAGCGTCACTACGATGTGGCATCGTTCAAAAGACGCATCGTCGATGCCTCGGGTCTGACCGAAGTCTCACGCACTTATTTCGGCGACTATGACGAGCCGTTCTTCAACGATCATGTCGTTGAACAGCATGGTCTGAGGAAGATCTCCCGCACCCTCCTTCAAATGCGTACCGTGGATCATGCCCTGCGACATGGCTCCTACCGGGACGTCCCCGTCTCCCAACCTGATATGAAGATCTACACGTCTGCCGGTGTGTGCGTGGCGATGACCAGATAGATTACTGATGACTGATGACTGATGACTGATGACTGATGACTGATGACTGATTACTGATGACTGATTACTGATTACTGATTACGGTAGGGTTCACCGCTATAGCGGGAATCTGCTGATCCGCTGATCGGTTGCGAGCAACCAGACACCAGCAACCAGACACCAGCAACCAGACACCGGACACTCAACTCGTCACTCTCTGGTAGAGATTAACGATACGTTGTACGGCGTCGATGTTTGCTGGCATGGCAGGGGGCATGATGGCATTCCTCACATGGCTGATGCACTGGCGCAGAGCACGCGCAAGATCTTCGGGGTCTTCATTGCGGAAGAGCAGGGTGCCCTCGGGGCGAGTGACGGCATCGGAGCCCACGGCCCAGCGGCCGAGTTCGAGTGCTTCGCTGAGAGTGAGTGACGGACCGCCCTCGGTACGGGTGGGTCTGATGACGATGTGTGCATGGCGGACGGCCGGCACGAGCGGGCCTTGCAGGTCACGCACCACGCTGATGCGTGGATCGCCTTCGATGCGTGATCGCAGGTCTGCCCAAACTGCGGCATCGACAATCTCGCCGACGGCAATGCAGAGGCGCACGTCGCCATCTAGCTGGTTCATGGCTTCTACCAGAACATCAAGTCCGTAGAGGTCCTTGCCCTGATACGACACGATACGTCCGGCGTTGGCAAGCAGGCGTACGCTGGCGTCCTTCCAGTCCTGCGGGATCTGCGGCGATAAAGGAAATGCTGTCTCCCATTGACTGATGGGAAGATTCGACGGTATCGTACGCGTCAGCTTATGACGCACGCCGATGCGACATTCAAGGTCATTGACAACCTCGTCGCTGATGGCTATGACTGCCTTGGCATGTTTGAATGCCGCCGCAAGCGAGCGCCGCACGGATGCGTCGTCAAACTCGGGTCGGTGCCGGAACGAATGAACAGTCACCACATACGGGGTAAGCGTCGTGCGCCACATCCTCGATAGCAGGCGCATCCATCGGTGATTGCCTTCATCTGTGTGGTAGTGCACTATTGAGCGTTGTAAAAAGCCGCCGGCCGACAGATGCGTGATTCCGTCAATCCCGTCGGGCAGGCCCCCTAACGAAATGCCTGTGGCGTTCAGGCCGTGACGGCGCAGACCCTCGAGCAGTCGCACACTGTGCAGGGCGACTCCTCCATAGGGAGGTGGGAAGGGGGCCAGCACACGTACCTTCATGGCGATCAGACGTCGTGATTCGGAATGAAGAGAACGTTGTCGTTGATATGCGGGTCGTCCAAGCCCGACGGAACAGGAGTTCCGTTCTCTGCGATCGTGTTGGCTGCGTAGCCCCTTTGCGACATGTACATTTTGATGTCTCGACACGTCATCCCACGACTATTCTGCAGAGCGTCGCTCAGTTCAAGGATCACACAAGGGCGCAGCGTCCGCAGGACAGATTCACCACCTTGAAGAACATCGAATTCGGCACCTTCGACATCGATTTTGATCAGGTCGAGACGATGAAGCGACTGTTCCCTGGCGAATGAATCAAGAGTCGTGGAGGGAATCTCAATGAACTCACCAGAGACATTCGTGGAACCGGCGATGGTACTGTGAGTGCCGGCATTTCGGTCATTTGAGAGGTACAGTCTGAGCATGCCGTCACGATTCGACACGGCCGTCCGATGAAGTCGGACATTCCTGCAGCCGTTCAACTGCATGTTCTCTTCAAACCTGTCTGCATTGACAGATTCCGGTTCGAATGAGTGGACCGACGTCGAACCACCGGCTGACGTTGCCATAGCCAGCGTGAGATACCCCATCTGAGCGCCAACGTCGCAGCAGACGGAGCCGACTGCGAGATGACGTCTGATGAAGCGTATAGTCGGTAACTCATAGTCGCCGAAAGCGTACAGATGCGCTTGCAGGTACTCACTGGGGTCAAGCCTCATGCGTAGTCCGAACTTTAACCGGGTGTTGATCTGCATCTTAGCGACAGGGGCCGCATATGGCAGAAAAACTTTGGTCAGAATGGAGTATTTACCCCGTTCGAACGGATAGAAACGTAACACAAGCCGAAGCAGAGTTCTGAGGAGCGAGCGCATGAGCAAAGTTATCACCTAAGGAAGCAACAGGGATATCTGCGGCAGGGTTGCGATCGACAGTAGCGTCGATAACAGAATGGCCTGAGCCAGAACTGATTCATCCAGTCCGAATCGTTCGGCAAAGACCATCGTGAGCATCATTGACGGCATCGCACATTCAAGCAGGACAGAGCGGAAGACGTCTGGGTCAACGATCACATACCGAGCTATCGGCAGCATTATGGTCGGCACGGCAATGGTACGGATTAGAGCTGAGGGTAACAGTAGCGGAATGGACCGCCATGAAGGGATGGTCAGCGTCAGTCCGATACTGAACAGCATCAACGGAGCAACCACCTTGCCAGCAGCTCCACATGCCAAAACGGCCCAGTCAGGAACTTCGACCCCCGTAAGATTCGCGATCAGGCCTGCAGCTATTGCCAGTGTCGGTGGCATTGTCAGGGCCCGGACAATCCCCCTGCCGACGCTGACCTGCTCTGCTGCCGCACCAAAATGACTGCTGATCAGTGTGCCAGCGGTGAAGAGCAGCGGCGTCATTCCGAGATAGTCGAACATGATGGGAATATGACTCATGTGCTCACCCACAATAGCCGTTGTGATGGGCAGCCCCATGTACATGGCATTACACCAAGTGGTTGCAAGCAAAAGGGAGCCGATCGCCGGCGGATCGAGCTGCTTGTGCAGTATTCGAGCATAGACGATCCAGCCGGCTGCTAGCCCTGCAAGGACCGATAAGGCCGAGATCAGCGGAACCGTCAACAGGTCGGTGTTGATCTTGGCTCTACACATGACGCCGAACGTAAGCATCGGGATGAATATGTTCAGAACAACTGAGGCGATCACCCGGCGCACATCGGCCGGAGGGATCATGTCCGGAACGCGGCGGTAGATGATACCTGCCAGCAACAGCAGCCCTATCTGAAGGAAAACGGTGGTCATAGTCCCATACAACTATGTAAAGTGATTGCGGATATTGTAGTTGGAAGTATGACATCAACTGTCATACATTCGTCGTGTTCGGGGGATTTGTTGCTCAGGAGTATCGTTATGTTTTTGCGGATCATGCTTTTCGCTAAAGAGGAGCATCTCGAGCTCATCGAACGTCGACTTCGTGACGCTGCCGGTGATACGATCGACATCATAGCTCGCAGCAGCGAGCTCAGCCAGGCGCGAATTCGCAGTGCCCTGACAGAACCGGACATGATATGCGTTGGACCAGGGATAGACCCTTCGGTTCTGAATGACCTGCACAGAAATGAGTCAGCAGGTCTGCCACATATTGTCAGGGTAGGGGGCTTTTCAGACACGGTGTCCAACCTTCAAAGCGACCCGACGGCGCTGGAATGGTCCGACCATTCTCCACTTGATGACCTCGTCATGCAACTTGAAGCATGCGCGCACCTCGTTGCACAGAATCGATCTGCCGCAAACACGGCCCTTCGACATCCAACGGCTGAGTATCGGCCCGACCTTATCGCTTTGCCGCATCAGCGGGGCATTGAAGTTCGAAGTATCATGTCGATCGTGCATGTTAAAGGCGAGGGTAACTACACCACGATTCACTTTGACAAGGGGAGTCATCTGGTCATGTCGCGCACAATCGGAGATTATGATGATGTGCTGCCTCCGGGACAGTTTATCAGAGTTCATAGGTCGCACATTGTGAACCTGCACCACATCCGGAAGATCGTCCGGGGTAAGGTCATGCGCCTCGTGCTGTCGAACGATCATCAGGTAGATGTTGCGGAGGGCAAACGGGAAATGGTTCTCGGCCTTGTGAACATCGTGCGCCGCCGCTGACGGATCACCATGTCGCATGCGTCTGAGTAGATCGTAGAAACATCCGCAGCATTGCAAGGCGCCAGATGAGCAGGGCGTTGGAATCATTGCCCCTTCGATAGGTGTCCAGAAGAAAACTGAGCTGACGCATATCGATGTATGGCTCGAGCTCTTTCCATGAACCCTCGAGCGTGTATGACAATGCACCGCGTAGCCATTTGATGTGTCCGGGTGTGATAAACCCAGTCTTGTCCTTGCGATCGAGAATGGCATCCGGAACGATCCCGCGCATGGCTGCCCTGAGGACACGTTTTGTCTCGCCCCTAAAGACCTTATGGTCAGTTGGCATTCGGAACGAGAGGTCAACAAGACGATGGTCCAGAAATGGCACGCGCGACTCGATACTGAAGGCCATCGAGTTGATATCCTCGGTGTGCAGAAGTGCTGGCAGAAGAGTCACACGCAGCAGATTGTGTAGAAACGCGTTCAGCCGCGAGCCATTGGCCGAGGACAACGTCAGGGGATAGCTAGGGGGCTCCTGTCGCATCAGCCAGGGATACGTATGGGCGAACTCGATCTCGTAGAGCGACTGCTCAGATCTGGCCGCCGTGAGCAGTGCCTTGGCCATGACGTTCATCCGACGCCTGAGCGGATAGGACTGCCGCTTTGCGTGGGCATTAAGCTCGGCATGTGCTTCGAGTAGACGTCCCTCCTTGAGTTGGCCGGCAATAACTCGATAGAGCGAATGCATGTATCCGCCGAGAATTTCATCCGAACCCTGACCATCGAGGACAACCTTGACGCCTTCGCGGGCAGCAAGCCCCATCACAAAGTACTGCGAGACGTACGACGATGAGGGCATCGGCGCATCCATAAGATGAACGATGCGATCAAGGGCTTCGGCAACGTCGTTGTCACTTGGTGAGATCTCCCTGGAGATGATCTGCGGATATCGGTCAAGCAGGTGGCGGATATAGGGACGTTCATCAACGGTACCAGGCCCGGTGTAATAGGCGGTAAATGCCCGAACCTCGTGCTCCGAGGTCGATGATGCAAGTACCCCGGCGATCGATGTGGAATCAAGGCCACCACTCAGGCAGACGCCCATCGGCACGTCCCGACGGGAAGTCAGCTTGATTGAATCGATGAAGGTCGAGCGAAAATCTTCGACGCTGTCATCAAAGCTTCGACGGCGATCGACCGTTGTATCGACCTCGGCATACTGCCATATGTGAAGCTCGCCGTTACTGAACAGCGCATTATGTGATGCAGCCAGCGACTGGATGTCGGCAAAGTAGGTTTCTTCCCAATGATGCATCCATCCGAGGTAGAGTCCGCGCGCGACTTGCGCTTCGTTCATTCCTCCGCGGTCAAGGGGCATTCCACGCAGCGCCTTGATCTCCGAAGCGAAGTATAGCCGACCGTCCCGAAAACTGTAGTGAAATGGCTTGATGCCGAAGCGATCACGGGAACAGAAGAGGGTCTTTTCAGCCCCATCCCAGACGGCAAACGCCCACATCCCGACGAACCGCTCAACTGCGGCGGCTCCCCAGTGATGATAGGCCTTGAGTACAACTTCAGTATCGCCGGTCGTGGTGAACTGATAACCGGCTTCGGACAGTACCTGACGAAGTTCGACGTAGTTATAGACTTCGCCATTGAACGTGATCGACAGATCACCGAACGACATCGGTTGGTGAGACGCTGCAGAGAGGTCGATGATGCTGAGCCTGTTATGTCCAAGCCAGACTGGTGCCGAACAGAATGTTCCGCTGTGGTCCGGACCCCTGTGCGAGGTGACGCGCAGCATTCGCGATCCCAGATAGGCCAGGGTGTCGGCCGTAAGTGTCGAATCAATGATTCCTGCGATACCGCACATAGCTCAAATCTACGGTGGTAAATTGCCACAATGAATCTCCGGTGGACATTGCGGATCCTGCGTGGACCGATGCGCCCCTTTCTCATGGGCAAGCTGGCGGATCGTCTCCGAGAGATTCGATCACGACGTCGTGCGTACCAGAGTCTTCCCACGGCGCCGTCAGAAGGCCGTTCCGTGCGCGCAAACATTGTACCGCTGCCGTCGTCGGCCTGGTTTGCTGAACACGGAGCGAGTGCCGTTTCCTTCGCCCGGCGGATGCATGCCGGCATCATCGGTGCCTATGGGATCGACCGCTGGAGCGTCGGACTGCCGGATCCCGTGGCAGTGGATGTGCGTTCGGTGCATGAACTCAGCCGCATGCACCACTGGTGCGCCTATGCACTGGCGGCTCACATCGACAGCGGCAAACGTGATCTCTGGTGCGAGCGTCTTGAGCAGGAGATCTCGGACTTCGTGCGGGCCTATCCACCCGGCACCGGAACGCACTGGGCCTACCCGATGGGGAACGGCCTTCGTCTTCATTCGATGCTCGTAGCCTGGGACTGGGCACGCCGAACTGGTTGGCGCAGCGTCGATGGTGACCGGCTTGTTGCAGCAACGGCCATTGACCATGCGCTGCTGACATTCGCCGAGCGCGAGTCACGGGGCGGACTCTCAACGTCACATTATGCGGCGAACCTTCTCGGAGTGCTTTCAGCGTCGGTGTATGTGCATCCGCATCCCGACGCCGAACGCTGGAGGCGGGTCAGTGTTTCTGAGCTTCAGAAGGAGGTCGCACGTCAGATATTGCCGGACGGCATGGCAAACGAGGCCAGCACGGGATATCATCGTCAGGTCGTTGACACGTTCGTCCAGGCCGCACAGCTTCTGTCCTATCTCGGAAATGGTGCCGAGCTTGGCACCCCGCTGCGAAGGCTACTGACAGCGGCCCTGGCACGTTGCCGTCAGCTTGAGTCGATGGGGATGCCCCTTATCGGCGACAACGACGATGGGCTGGCCACGAAGCTAACGGGTTTTGCCCCGGACATGTCGTATACGTACGACGTTGCCCAGCGGCTCTTTGGAGCGGCCTCGCTGATGCGACTCACAACAGACATGGAATCATTCGGTCTTAGCGTCATCGAGACCGATGGTCTGCAGTGCACGCTCAGAAATGGACCTGTCGGACAGTTCGGCAAGGGTGGCCATGCTCACAACGATCAGAACAGCATCACACTGCGCGTGAAAGGACGCTGGTTCATCGTCGATCCGGGGTCATCGACGTATACGTCCGATTTCGACCGGCGCAACAACGAACGCTCGGCGGCCATGCATTCGACCATGTGGCCATCGAACTGTGATCAGGCAGAGTATCCTCCGGGAGAAACGGGGCTCTTCTGGTTGCTGGAAGACCGCTTGCAACGTCGCCTGGAGCGCAGGGTTGAGCGGTCAATCCGCAGTGAGGTCTCGCACCCTGACGTCGGACGTCACGTCCGAACGCTTGAAATTGAACAGGGGGCTCTGCACGGTCATGATACCTTTCTAGGCAACGGTGGTGGCGATGCCGACTGTGTGTTCATCTTCCATCCCGACGTGCATGTAGAGAGTGCCGGACTGGCCAGCATGCGCCTTACGTCCGGGAATACCAGTGTTGTCCTGACGTGGAATGGATCGGAAGGACGGACTGCGCCAGCGAGCTATTCCGGACGATTTGGCGAGGTCACCCCAACCGTTTGTCTGGTTCTTCGTGGTCACAGTATATCCTGGAGCATCAGCAATGAACGTCCCTGACGGCCGGGGCCTCAACCCTATCTTTGCGCCATGAAGGTATCTGCTCACCTCGGTGCGATCTCATGGTCCATGGCAGACAAGATGCTGTACGTCGGCTATGGCTTTGTGCAGTTCGTTCAGATCGCAGCACTTCCCAAAGAGGTCTTCGGTGTCTTTAACCTGCTGGTAATGCTCAACACCTGGATCATGATGGTCTCGGACGGATCTGCGCTTGCCGGTGTTATCCAGTTCGGGAGTGACGTAAATGAACGTCCACGAGTGAACCTGCTGGCCATTCTGATTCACGCCATCGTCGTCATGGGGTCGTCACTTCTGATTTTTGTGTTCAGCGAGCCCCTTGCTCAGCTTTTCAAGACACGTGAGCTGACTTCCGTGGCGCTGTGGTTACCGGTTTATTGTCTCCTGACCCTGCCGCGGATGTTCTGTCTTAAGTTTCTGTTTCGCGACATGCGCATGCGGGATCTGTTTTTAGCTGACCTTGTGTGGTTCGGCGTCCGGACGTTGATGACTATCTGGGCGATATCGAATGGCGGATTGAACACCTTCGAGGACATCCTGCTGATCGATCTAGTTGGTATAGGTGCCAGTTCGCTGATTTCGGTGGTGTTGACCCGCAAAGACATCGTCTTTTCTCGGGAAGGTTCCATGACGCTACGGACATACCTCGGCTACGGTCTTCCACTTGCTGCTGCAACAGCACTTAACACGGCTCCTCGACTTCTTGACGGATTTGTTGTCACCGTTTTTTTCGGAGTTGGCGTCAACGGGGTGTATGCCTCCGCCAAGAATCTATACAGGGTCTTTGAGCAGGGCTTCGATGCTGTGACCACACTCATGTACCCTGCTGCGGTGAGGATGTTCTCCCAGAACCGTATCCAGGACCTGCAGATTCTCGTCACAAAGGCCGTAAGCTTTACGCTCCTGCCGGTGATCTTCATCGTTGCCATCCTGCAGCTTGGTGCCAGTGGCATGATCCTGGGATTACTTGGTCCCAAGTACGCCCTGGCCGTTACCCACTATGATCTTCTTTCTTTGTCGGCCCTGATCATGCCCTTCGGACTTCTGGGAACGGTGATCCTTGCCATGGGCAGCAGCGCGTCGATCCTCCTATACAGCGCTGCGGGCATGATCTCGTCGTTAGGCATGCTTGTTCTCGTCGGCTTTGCAGATCAGCCACAGCTTGTGGGCTTGGGTATTGTCACAAACACGCTTGTGGTGAGTGTGCTGTATACGATCCACGTCAAGAGATCCCTGGGCTTGCCGCTGCGTGCTTTCTCACGCGTGCTGCCTGATGCGCGAAATCTGCTGCATCGTTTTCGCAAAGGAGGAACGTGATGTTCTGGACTCACGTGATCCTGGCACGGGGCTTTCTGCGGCGGCATTGGGTGCCGACGGTGGTCCACATTTCTATGGTTGCCGGACTTGCTCTTCTCTGTGGTGTATTCGCTGTAAGTAACTACAGAGCCGATCGCGGACATGCCCTTACCGCTGAGTCCCTTTCAATCGACATCATCATTCGTAATGGTGTAGCCAGCGAGCAGATCACCGAACTTACGACTATACTGAATCGGCGGCCCGATGTGCTAAGGGGCTTGCATCTGCGCCGTCAGGATGTCTGGCGAATCTTCCAATCAGAGATTGGCGTTCAGTCGGAGGGTATGGCAGATATTGCCGCTCTTCCAGAGGTTGTGCGTGTTTACTTCCGAAGTGACTACATGACCGCCAAGCACGTCAACGCTGTTGCTCGATCAATGAGACGGCGAATGGCGGACCGGATTGAGACCGTGCTGATCCCCATGCAAGCTATCGTTGAACACGAACGCGTCGGTGTGGAGACACAAAACAACTGCATGATCATGGTTGCTGTTGGTATCCTCCTCGTAGTTGGTGGTGCCGCTGCTACGGGCTGGAAGTTCCGCGTACGCTCACAGGAAGCTATCGCGCTTAGACTCGGCCGAACTGTCAAATGGCTCCGCGTGGGACCATTCCTGATACTCACGGTCGGCACGTTCGTCGGCGTGTTGCTGGCCTCAACGCACGCATGGTTCCATGCCGATTGGCTTGCAGCCGATAGCTCGACACTTAAAATGTTGTCAGCCATGGCCGCCACCGGACTGATGATAGTGCTTGTTCATGCAATCCTGATCATCGCACCCGCTCCACGAAACAGGGGCTGGCAGTGAACACGCTGGACCGCTATGTGGTGCGGCAGTTCGTTACAACGTTCCTGTTCGCTCTTCTGGCATTGACGATGATCTTTGTAATCGTCGACCTAATCGACGGTCTTGAGCAGTTTCTCGATAACAAGGCCACGACTGAGGTGGTCATTCGATACTACCTGGCGTTTATTCCCGAGATCCTTGAGCTGATCACGCCGATCGCACTCATGCTCAGTGGTCTTTTCTCAATCGGACGTCTGAGCAATCTCAACGAGATCACCGCTATGAAGTCGGGTGGAATCAGCACCTCCCGCATACTCGTTCCGATTCTGGTGGTAAGCTTGATAGTCAGTCTTGGACAGCTGTACTTCAACGGCTGGGTAGTGCCTAAGGCCGCGGTGGAGAAGCGCGACCTCGAGCGGCGCTACCTGGGTACCAGCCAAGGCGTGAGTATTCTGAGTGCTCTGGCATTTCGCGAGTCGCCGACGATGAACATCGGCATAGAGCGCTATGATGCCGACGCACGTATTGCCTCCGGGATCAGCGTTGAGGAGTTTGGCTCGGTCACCTCACCGCGACTACGCTGGCGTCTGGACATCGATCGCATGGCCTGGGATAGCTCGCGCTCGAGATGGGTCGGCCGATATGCTGTGCGGCGCACGTTCGCGGCTGACTCAATGGAGATCGTCCAGCTCGACTCGGCAGATGTCCCCTTGAGTATCAGACATGAACAGATCATGCGACTACAGCAGAGCACGGATGAAATGACATTCCCCGAGCTTGCCGAGTACCTCGACATGCTTCGTAAAGGGGGCAAGCAGACGCGCTTAGCCGAGATCGACCTTGCCGGCCAGTGGGCCTTCCCCTTTGTGAACGTCATCGTTGTCATGATCACCGTTCCGTTCGCCTCGGTTCGCCGACGCGGCGGGATGGCGGCCAACATCACCGCTGCGCTGGTGATCGCCGTTAGCTATATCGCCTTCACGAAGATCAGCCAGGCCATAGGCGCGAATTCTGATTTTTCTCCCATGCTGGTCGCATGGAGCGCAAATGCTGTCTTTTCGGTTGTAGCTATCGGTATCTTCCTGCGATACCATTCGTAAGGCATACTCACATGGTCACGTTCTGCATCGCGGTGATGCTGCTATTCGTGTCGTATCGGCTTCCAGGGCAGATCTTTCAGTCCCTCGATGCGGAGCGATCGGGCGTGACCTTTCGCAATGACATTCAAGAGTCCGACTCGTTGAACATCCTTGCCGACTTCTACATGTTCAATGGTGGTGGGGTAGGCGTCGGAGATCTTGATGGCGACGGGCTCATGGATCTGATCTTTTCCAGCACCAATCGCGGCATAGCCATGTTCCGTAATCTGGGTGCTCTACGCTTCGAAGATCAGACGCGTGCACGGGGCCTGGCAGTTGACGACACACTGCTCAACACCGGCCTACTTGTGGCCGACCTTACAGGAGATGGGCTTCTCGATGTCTATCTCAGCCGTCGGTACAACCGTAACGTGCTGTTTGTCAACCGTGGCGCAGGTGAGTTCACACGCGACACGTCGTCGGCGTTGCTTGTAAGCGCCTATTCGACGCATGCAGCACAGCTTGATTTTGACCGCGACGGCGATCTCGACGTGTACATCGTCAATAGTGGTGAGCCCCGTCGCAACGGATATCTCAACCCCGGACGTTCTGATATGCTCTTTCGAAACGATGGCATCGGTCGATATGTTGACGTCAGCGCTGCAGCAGGGATCATTGACAAGGGGTATGGCCTTTCGGCATCGATCGGTGACGTCAATGACGACGGCTGGCCGGACATCTTTGTAACAAACGACTTCGAAGAGAGGGATGACCTCTGGATCAATCAACGCAACGGCACATTTGTCAATCGCGCAACCTCGCAGCTCCCACATATGTCGTGGGCTTCGATGGGTAGTGACATGGCCGATCTGAACGGCGATGGCATGCTCGACGTTGTCACGCTTGACATGCTCCCGCGTGACAACTACCGTCGGCAGACTCAGCTAGGCGGCATGTCCATTTATGGTCCATTTTTCGACAGCCTTCAGCGCATTCACAACTGCTACCACCTCAACCGGGGAGATGGCTACTTCGTCGATGTAGGGCACCTTGCCGGCATCTCGGCTACCGATTGGAGCTGGTGCGTATTGGCGGCCGACGTTGATCTCGACGGTGGACTTGATCTCTTCGTCACCAATGGCACCAAGCGCGATCTTGGCGACCAGGACTATGCCTACAACCTCCACTCGAAAGGATTCACGACGCAGCTCGAGGCATCCGTGAACATGCCGGTCTCGAAGCTGCCGAACTATCTTTTCCTCAATGCAGGGGGCCTGCGCTACCGTCCAGCGGAAAATGAAATGGATCTTTCGCTGCCACGCATTTCGAACGGGGCTGCGTTTGCTGATCTCGACAACGACGGAGACATTGACCTCGTTGTCAACAATACTGACAATGAAGCATCAGTCCTCATCAATCAGAGCATCGGCAAGATCGATGCAAAGCAGCCGCGCTGGGTAGGCTTCGATGTCTCTGCCGGAACGTCCAACCGACAGGGGATAGGGTCACGGCTACGCATCATCACCAACCGCCGTAAAGTCGTGCGAGAGATCTATTCCTCACGGGGCTTTCAGTCCACGTCTGATTCACGCATTGTGATCGCTCTGTCGCAGGATGAGCGCGTGGACAGCGTCGTGGCTCTCTGGAGCGATGGAATGGAAACGACGTACCGTTCAATCGAAGCACTTCGGTACAATCGTCTTGACCGGTTGCAAGCCACCGCTGCTGTGCCGCCGATTGCGCCTCCGGTCAGCCCCCTGCTGACAGCCGTTGAGCAGGCGGTGTTCCCGTTTGTACACCGAGAGAATTCCTACGATGACTTCAAGCGTGAGCGTCTGATTCCGTACCGATACTCAAAGGATGGGCCTCGCATGGCCATCGGTGACGTCAACGGCGACGGACGTGAGGACGTCATCACCTGCGGAGCGAAATACCAGCCCACTCAGTGCTTTGTGCAGCAGAAGAATGGCGTGTTTGTTTCGATATCCACGGAACTCAATGACGTGATCGAGTCGGAGGATGTTGATGTAGCACTCTTCGATGTTGATGGTGACCGCGATCTTGACCTATACGTGGTAACGGGTGGTGCCGAGTTCACTGATGGCGACGAAGAGCTGGCAGACCGACTGTACATCAACGACGGCAAGGGGAAATTCACACGATCCGAGTTGCCGGGTGATCAACGTCAGGCAGGATCATGTGTGATCGCGGCGGATTTTGATGGTGATAAGGACGTCGACCTTTTCGTCGGCGGACGGATAATTCCCGGAAAATTCCCGGCGTCAGCGCGGAGCGTCCTCTACCGCAACGACAAAGGCACCCTGCGCGATGTAACCGATGAGTATGCTCCAGGGCTGGCAAGCATAGGCATGACCAGTTCCGCCGCTTGGGCTGATGTCGATGGCGACCGTGACCTCGACCTTGTGGTAGCAGGGGAGTGGATGACGCCGTCGCTCTGGCTCAACAACAAGGGGCGTTTTACGAACGTGACTGCCTCGGCTATGCCGGCAAGCCTCAGCGGCTGGTGGTTGTGCGTTCGTGCGGCTGA
>JBEIIK010000019.1:0-27696 GCA_040380835.1 Ignavibacteria bacterium
AGGATGCCGGCAGATCAAAGGCCTATGTGTCGGATGCCTATATCTTCCGTGAAAATCTCGATGAGAACAAGCCGAAGGAACGGAAAATGCGTAGCCGGCGAAACAAACCCTCTGCCGGAGATGTCCAAGGCGAGTAGAATTCAATTTCCAGTGTTGCGAAAAGAACTCAGCGCCGTGTATGTTTAGTTTTGCCGGGACTCACAGTAAAGGAGATGTTTATGAGATGGTTTGCTGCAGTCGCTTTTGTGCTCATGCTCTGCGTCACCTCGCCTCAATTGATGACAGCCCAGGACGATGACGTCGATATCGTTGGAAGGTCTGAAGACGTCATTGATAAGATGCTCGATGATTTCGATCTGGAGGATACCGTCAAAGCAGCACAGCGCCGCCGCTCCAGGGGGATGGCATCGATCCGACGCCCGCGTATCACTGCCCAGTATGGAATGGCCGAGTTCAGCCGTATGGGGCTATCGGACATGACCCATGGTTTGACGATGTTCGGAGGCTCGATCGGTATGGACCAGCAACGGAAAATGCTGGTTACTAACGACATTCTGCGCATCAAGAATGACGGAATTTTCTTCCTGTATGGTCAGGCCGGGTCTATGCCCCAACTGCCCGGAACCTATGACAGTGTACCTCTTGCGGCTCACACGTCGGTCGATATGCTTGTTTTCGGATTGATTGATGAGAGTGGTTACGGCTATGCGATCGGTGATAATTCTTCATTGCGATTGCTGGTCTGTGACCATTCAACGTGGACGTCGGTCAAGCCAAGGACGTACGCCGAGATGGATACCGCAGGCTGGCAACAGGTGCGGGACTTCACCGGGTCAGTTCGCTTTGGATCGACCATGGCACCCACTGTCGAATGGAGGATGGGGTCGACGTTGAGCCTGCGGGCGAGTTATTCATGGACGCAGGTTCTGCCGCGGCACATGTTCTGGTATTGGGCCGGTAGCGAGCTGGTCGAGGGCGCTGCCGATTTTATAGCCGGTGCGATGATCAAATCCTTCGGACGGTCATCAACGGCCTCGCTGCCAGTTATGAACTTCATCCTGCGCAATGCCGTTGCTTATACCTTCAAGGAGTTGCGGCGCGACAAGATGAACTGGCCGTTTGACACCGTTGCGCCATTGAATGTCACTTCGTGGAACGTCGGCCTGAGTGTGACGTTCTAACGTTGGTTATAACTCAACCTCAGTCCTGAGCAGATCATCCAGCGTCTCACGGCGACGGATAAGACGGGGCGTTCCGTTCTTGATCAGTACCTCCGCCGGACGCAGTCGGCTGTTGTAATTGCTGGCCATGGTGAATCCATAGGCTCCGGCGTTGGCAAACGCCAGAATGTCCCCCTCGCGGATCTCGGCGATTTTCCGATCCCATGCAAACGTATCAGTCTCACAGATGTAGCCCACGACGGAGTACACACGCTGCACCCCGTCAGGGTTGGAAAGATTCGTGATGTGATGATATGCATTATACAGCATGGGGCGTATCAGGTGGTTGAATCCCGAATCCACGCCGGCAAAGACCGTTGATGTCGTCTGCTTGACGACGTTAACGCGTGTTAGGAAGGTTCCGGATTCGCTGACGAGGAACTTGCCTGGTTCAAGCCAGAGCTCGACAGGGTGATCGCGGCCCTGATTAAACTGTGCAAGCCTGGAGCAGAGCTTTGATCCCAACTCTTCGATGTCCGTGGCTATGTCATCGGGCTTGTATGCAACTTTGAAGCCACTCCCGAAGTCAAGAAACGTGATATCGGGGAATGACTCGGCGATCTCAAACAACAGCTCAGCCCCCTGCAGAAAGACATCCGCATTGAGGATGTCGCTGCCGGTGTGCATGTGTAGTCCGTTGATGCGCATGTTATGCGAGCTGACAATACGCTGCACATGTCGGATCTGGTGGATAGAGATGCCGAACTTCGAATCAATATGTCCCGTGCTGATGCGATCGTTGCCTCCGGCCATGATGTGCGGGTTGATCCGTATGCAGACCGGTATGGAGTTGCCATACGTGGTGCCGAACCGCTCCAGCACGCTGATAGTATCGATGTTTACCTGAACGCCGCGCTCAGCAACGGACCGGAGTTCATCGAACGATATCATGCTCGGCGTGAACAAGATCCTATCGGGTTCGAAACCGGCTCGCAGTCCTAGTTCGACTTCCTGAAGTGATACGGCATCAAGGCCGGTGCCAAGTTCGTTCATCAGGCGAAGGATAGCCCCGTTTGTAAGAGCCTTACAGGCGTACATCACCCTCACGTGCGCACCAGAAAAAGCCGACGTCAGGCGGGCAAGCTGCTGTTCAATGACATCAGCCCGGTACACGAACGTTGGTGTGCCGGCGAGCTCGAGAATGTGGTTTACAGGAAAGGGACTATGTGCCGGGTCACTGGTCATGGCCGGGGGCTGACCCGCCCGAGCGCATACGCATGATGGCTAGCGGGATGATGACACAGTATCCGATTACGAGCACGACCGGTGCAACACTGACCGAGAGCGTGTTGTCCCACTGTTCCATGCCCATCGACAGAAGCACAAATCCAACGACGATCACGGCAACACCGATGCCCAGCATCAGATAGTTGTCTTTCGACCAGGGGCTTGACCATACTGAGGAAGCTTTCGAGGAACTGGTCGGACGTTTGCCGGGAGCTGCCATAAAAAACACAGAGTGTCGTGAAAAGAGAAAGTCCTGCCCACTCAAGTCCGCAGCGTTGAGCGGGGCAGGACGAATCTACAAAGAAACGGCTGACAGATAATGACATACGAGGCTTACACGCGGGAGGCAAGAAACATCGTAAGACTCTCGTGCGGTGTCAGGTGAAACTTCTTGCGCATACGCTCACGATGTTTTTCTACGCTACGCACCGAGCAGGAGAACAGTGAGGCAATTTCCTTGGAGGGCATCGGAAGGCGGAGGAATGCCGCCATGCGGAGTTCTGTTGGTGTAAGGGATGGGAAGTCCTGAGCAAGACGCCGCAGATATCCATCGTGCATGGAGTCCATGATGTGTTCGACATGAGCCATGCCATCTGCTTCCAGACCACTCCAACCTCCCGCTGAAGGCGCTTGGCGGTAACGCGATGTTCGGGAGGCAGGGCAGGCTCCATCTTGGCTAGGTCTTCGGCGATATGCTTGAGCACGCCCGTATAGCGCATCTCTCTGAGCATAGATGAACGCGATGTCTGCTGATCGGCGGGAAGCACCGGTGCTGGATCGAACGGTGCGTTAGGAATTGCACGCATTGCGTTGTGTCCTTTCTAATGAGGAGTTACTGGTGGTGAATCGCAGTGAGACATGAATCGCGGTGCTAGCTTCCGTATTCAACATCTGTGCAGTGTGCCATCTCAAAACCCCTACGCAATTCATGAGCTGTGCATCACCAGCAATATCGCAGACTACGTATGGCCTTACTATGACGCGAGTCAGTGGAGAAGGTGAATGTTGTCAGTCCTAAACATGACAAATATCATGAGCACTACGCACCAATGTCGGACTCGGACGGCCCATCAGTTGTGAATGTTGGCCACATGCATCAAACCGCGCACATTGAGGAGCTTTATCGTACGGCCATTTGTCGCAATGAGGTTGTCGGCCTTGAATTCAGAGAGTGTGCGGATGACACTCTCGGGAGCCGTACCCACGATAGCGGCAATCTCCTCCCGCGTCAGAGGGCTGCGCAGGGTCATGCCGTCATTGTCAACACCAAATGCCTCTTTGATGATCAGCAAGGCCTCGGCAACACGTTCGCGAATGGATTTGTGCGTCAGTTCTTCAATGCGCTGACGTGAAAGACGCACTTCAGAGGATAGTTTCTGCATCACATGGAGTGCCATGGACGGATTCTCACGGACGTTACGAAAGAAGATCTCCGAAGGGATCAGGCAGACAGAAGAGTCCTGAACAGCGATGCAGTTGACGTGATACTTTTCTGCAGACAGCAATGAGCTGTATCCGACAATATCACCCGATCCGGCAAAGCTTATGATGTGCTCCCGATCGTCATTACCTGTCTTAGTGAGCTTTACCTGACCACGGTGGATGCAGTAGACCCCGCGTGGATACTGTCCCTCGGCAAATACGTAGGATCCTCGCGTGTAGAGTTGAGTGTGTTTGACCTGAGCAACTTCTGTAACCCGTCCGGGCGAGAGTTCCATCAGACACGTTGATAGTCGAGATCCGCACGTTTCGCATTCGGGTTGTTTGAAGATTGCGTACTGCTCCTATGAAAGTCAACCGAGGTTAGGCCAACAACGAGCTCAAACATAGAACGGTCGAGACACGCCCGATCTGTCAGAATGCGTGAATTCGAAGTAATTGCGTGTGCAGTTCGCAACAATGTCGCAGGTAGGAAGCACCCTCAATGGACTGCAATCATAGCCGCAGTATTCCCGGCAGATCTTAGCCAATCCCAACTATCCTGAGGCAATTGCTAAAACAAAGTACAGTCTGGAATGTTACAAGACGCTCAATGGCAGCATGCAATTATTCACAACAACGAAATAGACTCCCGGAGCGATGCTCGGCACTACGATCTCGACTGAATCTCCTGTGAAGCTGGACTCATGGATGCACTCTCCGCGCACCGTGAAGACGGAAAGACGGGATTGACCGACACCAGTAATCCCGGAGATAACGACTGAATTCGACGCTGGATGATACCGAATGCCGAAATGGCTTGTAACCTTGTCCGCCAGTACTGACGTTGTCGGGAAATCTAGGGATCGTCGCGTGACATACCCTGACGTAGAGACACCGACAACCTGTCCGCGACCCTGTATGCGAGCATCGAGTCGTTGAATTGAAAGCTCGCCGTTCTGCAGGGATGATGTGAGGTTAGCGCCATTCTCCAGATACAGCATTGCGATTTCCGAGCAGGCCTGGCCGGAGTTAACGACTGAGGCCGTTGCTATCGCTGAGTCCCCGAAATAGCGTACAGTCACGTCCACCGAATCGCCGCACCTTCTTCGCGTATCAACAGAAGAAAGCGATCCATAGATCTGACCAAGCTGAAATCCGTCGAGAGAGCCATAGGTCCAGCAGACAAACGGCCGATCAGAGATGGAGCGGATCGTATATGCTCCCTGGGGAAGTGTCAACCGCAACGAGGAAAATGGTGTTCCTGGGACGGTGATCACCCGGGCGGTTGATGGAGTTGGCTTGCCATTAATGCGGATTGCTGCAACGTCAACCGTACGCATCACGAGAGAGATAGCATTAAAGGTCTCCGCATAAGCCCTGAGGTGAGCAGACGTTGTCCATCGGTCGATATCGGGAACCATCATCAGAAGGGGCATGCCTGCATCGGTGGACGGATCGTCTTCGGGCCGGACAGTCTGTGAAGTGATGTGCCCGTATGACTTGCCATAGTGCGCGCACAATGCCGGACGGGATGTGCGCCAGAAAGTTGGATGCTCAGAACGAGTGTCCATCCATGAAGCCCCTTTGCTGAGGTTTGCAACTGGAAGGGCTACTCCGGTCGAGTCAACTCGATGTATGACGGTTGAATCACTCAATGCAACGAATCGGATAACATCGCCACGATCGTCACCGATACCCTGGTCGCGCAGGTCAAGCCCGCGTTCACGTGTCGGTGTATACGACATCGGAACGGTAACGAATTCGGTTCCAGCCATCGATGCAGGGAACATTGCATCATGCAGATTACCTCGGCAGCGATTTGCAGCCCGTGCATAGGGGCCGGTCATTGGCAAACCGTCCGGGTAGGCCAGCACGCCAGCCTTTGCATGACCCGAGACAACACCGATGGGGCGACTGGCTGAAATTAAAAGTCCTGTGGGATCTGATTCGACTGAGCGGATCGACGATGTATCGATACGCTCGCTCACTAGCCACCACTGACCGGCATTCAACGTTGTGTCGATTGTGCCGTTACGAGTCTCTACCGTTACGAGTGTGCTGTCGTAAGCGGCAATGATCAGTCTCTTTGCCGAGGAGTAGTTCATGGAAGCACTGTCGAGACCATGACGATCGGTCCACCATGCAAATGCCCTGTAATACTTGTCCCAGGCAGAAACGGGTAAATGTAGTGACTGCTCTCCATTGCCATTCATGGACTGGCGCGACCATACCGAAACGGGGCGGTCACTACGAACGTCAACTACGGTACTAACAGGTAGCTTGATTTCAGCGGTCACTCCCGGCTCAATCGTCACATTGCGGCCATCCACAGTTATACTGGCCCCCAAAGAGGCATGTATGAGAACTCTGTATGCGCTATCGGGAAGGGGCTCTCCCGGTGCTCTGTCCGGATGAATAAATCCCACGAGAAAGCGTGTTCCGGTGGTGAGCTCTGTTGACCCATTCTCGGTGGCCTCGAGCGATACACGGAGTACAGAGAACAGGATCACGATCAGGGTGCAGATGTGTCGTGTCATAGGAAATGAAGATACCGATAATCGGTAGTTTGCCGACAATGAGTATCTGCCGTCGTTGCCATCTCGATAACCCGAAATGATGTCCTTTGTTTCGTCGGAATTCCTCGCATTCCTCCAGCTGCGTTTCTTCATTGCCGTTGCATGGCACATGCAGGCCCTGATCGTGAGCTGGTATGTCTATTCAGTTACCAACGATCCGATCTGGCTGGCATTCATCGGTCTGGCCGAGGCCATTCCGGCCATCGGCATGGCACTGCCGATGGGGTATGTGGTGGACCGTCTCGATAAGCGAAGGGGCATTCGCATTGCCGTGGCGACGATGATTCTGTCGGCGTTTGGAACGGCAGCGTTCTTGTTACCTCAGGTCCGTGAGCAGATCGGCGCGGCTGCCGTTGTCGATGGTCTCCTTGCCATGATCTTCATCAACGGATCAGCCCGGGCCATCTATAGTCCATCAATGTTCAGCTCTCTTGGCAGGATAGTCAATCGTGAAGACATCCCGCGGGCTTCAGCCATCAACAGCGGAGTCTGGCAGGCTGCCATGGTCACGGGGCCGATGGTGGGCGGACTTCTCTATGGCTATTACGGTGCGCAGACGGCTTCGCTGGTCGTTCTACTACTGATGCTGGTCGGGGGCCTCGGTGCACTACGCATCACCCCGAAGCCCCCTGTTGACACTGAGAGCAGGGGTTCCATGCGTCAGGACCTCACCCTTGGCCTGCGATTTATCTTTTCGCGTCCCGTGATCCTAGGGGCGCTGTCACTTGATCTGTTTGCCGTGCTGTTCGGTGGAGTGGTAGCTCTGTTGCCGGTCTTTGCCAGGGACATCCTCTTCACCGACGAGGCTGGTCTTGGCATGTTACGCGCGGCTATGGGCATTGGCAGCATCATCACGATGGTCCTTGTTGCCTGGCGACCAATCGGGCGATCTGCCGGACGTCGCCTTCTCTGGTCCGTGGCCGGCTTTGGTGTCTGCATTCTTGTTTTCGCCATCAGTACCTCGTTCTGGCTCAGTTTTGCCGTGCTTGTCGCCGCCGGATCACTAGACGCCGTAAGCGTCGTGATCCGCCATACGATCCTTCAGCTGCAGACGCCGGAGGAAATGAAGGGGCGGGTCGCTGCCGCCAACACCATGTTCATCTCCAGCTCCAATGAACTCGGTGCCGTCGAGAGTGGCATTGCTGCGCGTCTAATGGGAACCGTCCCTAGCGTTCTGGTCGGCGGCACCATCACCCTGGTCATTGTGGCCCTGGTGGCTCTGCGCAACAAACCGCTGCGCGAGGCGATCATAGAGTGACGAAGTGACGGAGCGACCAAGTGACGGAGTGACGGAATGCCCCGCACTGAAACCTGAAACCTGATTTTCTTCGTAGCTTTGCGGTCTTTGCCGCGCCCCATTTCGCTATAAGCTCAATGCCGTGGCATTCGAAATCAACAGCAAACAACCACACAACATCGGTACACTGCCATGGCAGACCTGTCGAAAGTTCGGAACATCGGGATCTCGGCGCACATTGACTCCGGGAAGACCACGCTCTCTGAGCGCATTCTTTTCTACACTGGCAAGATCCACGCCATCCACGAAGTGCGTGGCAAGGACGGCGTTGGCGCAAAGATGGATTCGATGGACCTTGAGCGTGAAAAGGGCATCACTATCCAGTCGGCTGCCACGTATTGCACGTGGGGCGATTACAACATCAACCTCATTGACACTCCGGGTCACGTGGATTTCACCGTTGAGGTGGAGCGTGCCCTGCGTGTTCTTGACGGCGCTGTGCTGGTGCTGTGCTCGGTGGCCGGTGTGCAGTCGCAGTCCATTACGGTGGACCGTCAGATGCGGCGCTACAATGTTCCACGTGTGGCCTTCATCAACAAGTGTGACCGTTCGGGCGCAAACCCTGATCGTGTGGCCTCACAGTTGCAGGAAAAGCTGGCCCACACGCCAGCGTTTGTAACGTATCCGATCGGTCTCGAGGACAAGCTTGAGGGTGTGATCGACCTCGTGAACATGGAAGCCCAGTACTTCGAGGGCGAGGGTGGCAGCGAGATTCGCAAGGCACCAATCCCTGCGGACATGGTAGCCAAGGCTAACGAACTGCGCCACAAGCTCATTGAGACGGCCGCGGACTTCGACGACATGCTCATGGAAAAGTTTCTGGGTGACGAGCCGGTTGGTGCTGACGAGCTCAACCGTGCCATTCGTGCCGGAACGCTGTCAATGAAGATGACTCCGGTCTTCTGTGGTTCAGCATACAAGAACAAGGGCGTTCAGACCCTTCTCGACGGCGTAGGCACGTTCCTGCCGGCTCCGACGGACATCAAGAACGAAGCCTTGGAC
The DNA here is from genome assembly GCA_040380835.1 of Ignavibacteria bacterium. Taxonomy (GTDB): domain Bacteria; phylum Bacteroidota; class Ignavibacteria; order Kapaibacteriales; family Kapaibacteriaceae; genus UBA10438. The sequence goes on from JBEIIK010000019.1 coordinate 8,745, forward strand.
CAGGACAACAACGAGCAGAGGATCGTCCTCGATAGCGATCCTGCTAAGCCCCTTGTAATGTTGGCCTTTAAGCTCGAGGATGGGCGTTATGGTCAGCTGACGTACATGCGCATCTACCAAGGCACGATCAAGAAGGGCGACTCGATCATCAACGTTGCCAACGGCAAGAAGGTCAAGGTTCCGCGTCTGGTGCGCATGCACTCCAACGACATGCACGAAATCGATGAATCATCGGCGGGCGACATCGTGGCGATGTTCGGTGTGGACTGTGCTTCGGGTGACACGTTCACCGATGGCAACGTCCGCTATACGATGACGTCGATGTTTGTGCCAGATCCGGTGATCGAGCTAGCGGTTGCGCCGAAGGACAAGGCCGGTCAGGTGAATTTTTCCAAGGCACTGAATCGCTTCACAAAGGAAGATCCAACATTCCGCGTGATGCGCGACGATGAGTCCGGCGAGACTATCATCAAGGGCATGGGCGAATTGCACCTCGACATCTACATCGAACGTATCAAGCGCGAGTACAACACAGAAGTGATCGTCGGACGTCCGAAGGTGGCCTTCCGCGAGACCATCACGCAGCGTTCCGAATTCAACTACACGCACAAGAAGCAGACCGGTGGTTCGGGTCAGTTCGGTCGGGTAGGGGGCTTTATCGAGCCGCTACCGTCGGACGCGATCGAGAACTACGAATTTGTGGATGATATCGTTGGCGGTGTGATCCCGCGTGAATACATCCCTGCTTGCGACAAGGGATTCCGCGAGTCGATCACGGAAGGTTCCCTGATTGGTCAGCCAGTTGTGCGTGTTCGGGTGACGATCAACGATGGTGCTACGCACGCCGTTGACTCGTCGGAAATGGCCTTCAAGACTGCGTCCATCATGGCATTCCGCGAAGCCTACATGTCGGCGAAGCCAACGATCCTTGAGCCGATCATGAAGCTCGAAGTTTCGGTTCCGGAAGAGTTCCAGGGCACGGTGATCGGTCAGATCAACCAGCGTCGTGGAGTGATCATGGGTACGGATTCTGATGCCGGTTACGTGACGGTCGATTCCGAGGTTCCATTGTCGGAAATGTTCGGCTACTCAACGGACCTGCGCTCGGTGACGCAAGGCAAGGGCGAGTTTTCGATGGAATTCAAGAAGTATCAGCCCGTTCCGCGCAACATCCAGGATGAGATGGTCAAGGAACACCAGAAGAAGCGTGCGGAAGGTAAGTAAGCTTCATTTTTGGTAAATCCCTGCCAGCCCCATAAGTTTGTCGGCTCTATCGGCGTCCGGCCTTGCCGGGCGCCTTCCTCTGTCTGAAACACAACCCCCAAATTTCCGGCACACAGCAATGCCAACGATCAGTCAACTAGTCCGTAATGGACGTCTTGCCATCACGGAGAAGAGCAAGTCTCCGGCGCTTCAGGCATGTCCGCAGAAGCGTGGCGTCTGCACACGCGTATACACAACTACACCGAAGAAGCCGAACTCGGCTCTTCGCAAGGTTGCGCGTGTGCGTCTTTCCAACGGCATCGAGGTTACGGCCTACATTCCCGGAGAGGGCCATAATCTGCAGGAGCACTCGATCGTACTGATCCGTGGTGGTCGTGTTAAGGACCTTCCGGGTGTGCGCTACCACATCATTCGTGGTTCGGCTGACACGCAGGGAGTGGCAAATCGTAAGCAAGCTCGTTCCAAGTATGGCGCCAAGAAGCCAAAGCCGGGAGCTCCAGCAGCACCGGCCAAGAAGAAGTAAGGAGAACACATGCGCAAGAAGCGTGCTGAAAAGCGGCGGACAATGCCGGACCCTCGGTTCAACGACGTGATGGTCGCCAAGTTTGTCAACAACATCATGCTCCAGGGTAAGAAGAACGTTGCCCGAAAGCTCGTGTATGAAGCTCTTGATATCGTGGGCAAGAAGACCGAGCAGGATCCTCTTGACATTTTCCGCAAGGCCGTCCTGAACGCCTCACCGGCGATCGAGATCCGTCCGCGCCGCGTTGGTGGTGCAACGTATCAGGTCCCGATGGAAGTACGCGAAGAGCGTCGTGCTGCACTGGCCATTCGCTGGCTCAAGAAGTACGCTTCGGAGCGCCGCGACCGTTCGATGGCATCAAAGCTCGCAAGCGAGCTTCTTGCTGCCGCCAACGGTGAGGGCGGTGCGATCAAGCGTCGTGACGAAATGCATCGTATGGCTGATGCCAACCGTGCATTTGCCCACTTCCGCTGGTAAGAGCCGCAGGCAACCAGTTCTTTGAAAGATTACCGACGTACGACGACGACAGCATGACGCGACCCGTCTCCATCGATCTTGTTCGCAACATCGGCATCATGGCTCACATTGATGCCGGCAAGACGACGACGACCGAGCGCATTCTGTATTACACAGGCGTACTGCATCGTATGGGCGAGGTTCATGAAGGCACGGCCTTCACGGACTATATGGAGCAGGAAAAGGAGCGTGGGATCACGATCACTTCGGCAGCTGTTTCGTGCAGCTGGAAGGGAATCACGATCAACATCATCGATACTCCGGGGCACGTTGACTTCACGGCTGAGGTGCAGCGTTCACTTCGGGTTCTTGATGGTTCGATCGCACTGTTCTGTGCCGTAGCCGGCGTAGAGCCACAGTCAGAAACTGTCTGGCATCAGGCCAATCAGTACCGGGTTCCGCGGATCGCCTTCGTCAACAAGATGGACCGTATCGGGGCTAACTTCGCCAAGGTTCTTGAAATGATGCGGGTACGTCTTGGCGCCAACCCTGTGGCAATGCAAATTCCCCTGGGTGCCGAAGACGAGTTTCGCGGAGTGATCGATCTGATCGACCGTGTGGCGATCATCTTCGATGACGAAAACGGCGAGAACTTCGAGATCTGCCCCATTCCGGAAGGCTTCGTTGAGCAGTCTGAGCAGGCACGGTCACTTCTTCTAGAAGCTGTCGCGGAGCAGCGAGATGATCTGCTTGAGCGATACCTCTCGGGAGACGAGATCACGGCCGATGAACTGCGTCAGGCAGTTCGGCATGCCACTCTCTCGCTTAACATCACTCCGGTCTTCTGTGGGAGTTCCTTCAAGAATAAAGGTGTTCAGCAGCTTCTCGATGCCGTGATTGCCTATCTGCCTTCACCGGTAGACGTAGGTTCAACAGCCGGACACAGCGTAGAAAATCATGACGTCATCGTAGAGCGCAAGCCCCTTGACAGCGAGCCTTTTTCGGCGCTGGCGTTCAAGATCATTACCGACCCGTTTGTGGGTAGACTGACGTTTATCCGAATCTATTCAGGAACGCTGGCCGCCGGTGAACAGATCTTCAACATCACCAACGACAAGAAAGAGCGGGCTGGCAAGATCCTGCGAATGAGCGCAAACAAGCGCGAAGAATTGCAGGGGGCATTTGCCGGAGATATTGTGGCCATACCGGCTATGAGATTTACACGGACCGGCGACACACTTTGCGACCCCAAACACCCTATTCTGTTGGAAAGCATCACGTTCTCAGATCCCGTTATCAACCAGGCAGTTGAGGCGCGGACACTGGCGGATCAGGAAAAACTGACGGAATCCTTACATCGGCTCTCTGAAGAAGATCCGACGTTTCGATTTCACACGGATGCAGAATCCGGACAGATCATCATTTCGGGCGTCGGTGAGCTCCATCTGGAGATCATCGTCGACCGACTCAAACGAGAATTCAACGTCCCCGTAAAAGTGGGGAAACCTCAGGTCGCCTATCGTGAAACGATCACCTCGACGGCGCGGGCGGAAGGCAAGTTCATCCGCAGTGCATCGGGTAAGAATCAATTCGGACAGGTCACAATTGAGGTACGACCGAATGATCCGGGAAAAGGTCTCGAGTTCGTCAACGAACTTGCACCGGAGACACTTCCCGCGTTATACGTCAAGAGTGCAGAGAAGGGCTCTTTGGAAGCCCTTAAGGTCGGTCCCATCTCAGGATACCCCATGATTGACATCATGGCCGTCCTCGTAGATGCGGCATACAATGAAGAAGACGCAACGGAAACGGCTTATGCCGTTGCCAGCTCGATCGCTGCGAAGGACGCTTCACGTCTGGCCAGTCCGGTCATCATGGAGCCAATCTTCCAGGTCGAGGTTGTCACGCCCGAGGAATATGTGGGCGAGGTCATTGCAGACCTCAGCTCGCGAAGCGGAATGGTGCAGGGCATAGCCCAGCGCGATATTCTGCAAGTTGTGACGGCTCTGGTGCCGCTGTCCCAACTGTTCGGCTACGTGACACAGTTGCGATCGCTCTCGCAGGGGAGAGCCTCGTACTCCATGCATTTCCATGGGTACGACAAGGCTCTCAAACGCTCGTAGGTTTTCGAGCGTACCCATTGCGATAGTGCGCGCAGCGCGCCCGCCAAAATTTTTTTTGGTGTCGGGAGTGGCTGTGCTTTGCGTTTACGTCGAAAATCTTTCGTAGCTTTGTTTTCTGTCTCCGAAAGCACGTAAGCAAAGACACTGCTATCAGAACGGAACGAAAACCACAGACAACATTCGTTTTTCTTCACACCTCACTCAAGACAATCTGAGGAGTCGGCACAATGGCCAAAGAGAAATTTGAGCGGAACAAACCGCACGTAAACGTTGGTACTATCGGTCACGTCGATCACGGCAAGACCACACTGACAGCAGCCATCACCATGTGTCTGGCCACCAAGGGTCTGGCACAGCAGCGTTCATTCGATTCGATCGATAACGCTCCTGAAGAGAAGGCTCGTGGGATCACGATTGCCACGGCACACGTTGAGTACGAGACGGGCAACCGTCACTACGCACACGTGGATTGTCCGGGCCACGCTGACTATGTGAAGAACATGATCACGGGTGCAGCTCAGATGGACGGTGCCATCCTCGTGGTTGCCGCTACGGATGGCCCGATGCCACAGACGCGCGAGCACATACTGCTCGCCCGCCAGGTAGGTGTGCCCCGTATTGTGGTGTTCATGAACAAGGTTGACATCGCCGATCCGGATCTTGTTGATCTGGTGGAAATGGAAATCCGCGAACTTCTGAGCAAGTACGAATTCCCTGGAGATGACATTCCGATCATCAAGGGCTCGGCACTCAAGGCTCTGGATGCAGCAGCCGGTGGTCAGGGTCCTGACGCTGCCGACATGCAGTGCATCTTCGAACTCATGGATGCGGTTGACAATTACATCCCAACGCCACAGCGCGACGTTGACAAGCCTTTCCTTATGCCGGTCGAAGACGTGTTCTCGATCACGGGTCGCGGAACGGTTGCAACGGGTCGTATCGAGCGCGGGATTGTCAAGGTCAACGAAGAGGTTGAACTCGTGGGCTTCGGTCTTCAAAAGAAGACGACTGTTACGGGTATTGAAATGTTCCGCAAGCTTCTTGATGAAGGCCAGGCCGGTGACAACTGCGGTCTGCTTCTTCGCGGTGTTGACAAGGAAGAGATCGAGCGCGGTATGGTTATTGCCAAGCCAGGATCGATCACTCCTCACCACAAGTTTAAGGCCCAGGCATACGTGCTGACCAAGGACGAAGGTGGCCGTCACACGCCATTCTTCTCGAACTACCGTCCGCAATTCTACTTCCGCACAACGGACGTCACCGGTATTCTTACGCTGCCTAGCGGTGTTGAAATGATCATGCCTGGTGACAACGTCGACAATCTGGAAGTTGCTCTCATCACACCAGTGGCCATGGAAGAAGGACTCCGCTTTGCTATCCGCGAAGGCGGCCGCACGGTTGGAGCCGGTGTGGTAACTGCGATCATCGAATAATCAAAAGACAGGTCAAGACACGCGAGGAGGGCGTAACACCCCTCCTCGTTTTTGTCTCCGAACGAAACTCCAAGTGGGAGAATTCCGGGAGAATTACTGAGTGGCAACGCAACGCATTCGCATCAAACTTCGCTCGTACGATCACAATTTGATCGACCGCTCGGCAGAGCGCATCGTACGGACGGTTAAGCAAACCGGGGCTGTGGTCTCGGGTCCTATACCACTGCCAACTGAACGATCGGTGTACACAGTACTTCGTTCGCCGCACGTCGACAAGAAGTCACGTGAGCAGTTTGAGGCCCGTGTGCACAAGAGAGTGATCGACATCTTCAGCAGTACGCCAAAGACCATCGACGCTCTTATGCGCCTCGAATTGCCGGCCGGTGTTGATGTGGAAGTGAAAGTCTAGGGAAAAAGGACAATGAGTGCAATCCTCGGACGAAAACTGGGCATGACAAGCATCTTCTCGGAAGATGGCGTCTTCATACCGTGTACGGTAATTGAAGCTGGTCCTTGCCCGGTGGTCCAAATCAAAACAAAAGAAAACGACGGGTATGACAGCGTACAGATCGGTTTTGAGCCGATTGCTGAGCGCAGGGTGAATCGTCCGCAGGCCGGACACTTCGCCAAGCATGAGCTCGCACCGACGCGTCACCTGAAGGAATTCCGTCAGCTTGTCGATAAGGTGAAGAACGGTGACATCGTTACGGTGGAATCGTTTGCCGCTGGCGACAAGATCAAGGTCTCTGCGACGAGCAAGGGCAAGGGCTTCCAGGGCGTTGTCCGACGTCACCACTTCGGTGGTGTCGGTATGGCCACGCACGGTCAGTCTGACCGTCCGCGCGCCCCGGGCTCGATCGGCTCGTCGTCGTATCCGTCACGCGTGTTCAAGGGAATGCGCATGGCTGGCCGCATGGGAGGAGCGCGTATTTCGGTGCGCAATCTGACCATTCTTCGTGTGATGCCTGATCAGAATCTGATCCTGATCAAGGGCAGCATTCCGGGCGCCATGAACTCACTTGTTGAAATTGTCAAGCTCTAAAAAGAACACTACCATGACAGTGGACGTACTCACAAAAGATGGAAAACCTGCGGGCTCGGTAGAGCTTCCGGATTCCGTCTTCGGCATCGAGCCGAGCGAGCACGCGATGTACCAGGCGGTACGGGCGTACTTGGCCAACCGACGTCAGGGCACGCACAAGAACAAAACGCGTGCTGAAGTTTCGGGCGGCGGTAAGAAGCCATTCAAGCAAAAGGGAACCGGGGGAGCACGCCGCGGCACAAGCCGTTCGCCGTTGATGCCGGGCGGGGGTAAGATTCACGGTCCCAAACCGCACCTTTACACCATTGAACTTCCGATCAAGGTCAAGCGACTTGCCCGCAAGTCAGCTCTTACGCTTCGTGCCCGTGAAAACAACCTCGTGGTTGTTGAGGACTTTGCTTTGTCTGCTCCGAAGACGCGTGAGGTTGCAACGATGCTCAAGGCAGTGAATCTCGAAGGGGCGAAAGTTCTGATGCTTCTTCCGAGTGCTGACGAGACTTTTGTTCGCTCTGCACGCAACATCGCCGGTGTGTCCACGTTCCCGGCGGATAAGATCTCGGCTTATGATGTTCTCAATCACGGAAAGCTGCTGATCTTCAAGAGCGCCATCGACACGATCACAAAGTCGTTTGGTGAAGACGGAGGTGCACAATGATCAACGTTCTGCGCAAGCCCCTTCTCACGGAGAAGGCTTCGAAGGTGGGACACTTGAACCAGTACGTGTTCGAAGTATCGCCTGATGCGAACAAGCTTCAGATCCGCCAGGCCATCAAGGCCATGTTCGATGTGGACGCAGTGAGCGTTCGCACAGTGCGGGTTAAGGGCAAGGTAAAGACTCGGATGACGCGCAAGGGTATGCAGGTCGGACGTACCAATCTGAAGAAGAAGGCGTACGTCACGCTTAAGCAAGGACAGACGATCGACATCGTTTCCGGTGAAGGAAACGAGGACTGATCACGGATAAACTGAAGCAGAATTATGGCAACGAGAAATCTCAAACCAATCACGCCGGGAACGCGCTACTACAGCATCAGTACCTTCGACGAAATCACAACGTCGAAGCCTGAGAAGAGCCTTCTTGAGCCAATCAAGAAGTCCGGCGGACGCAACAACACCGGTAGAGTGACATCGCGTCACCGTGGTGGTGGGCACAAGCGGATGTACCGGATCATCGACTTCAAGCGTAACAAGCTTGGCGTTGAGGCCACCGTGAAGACGATTGAGTATGACCCAAACCGCACGTGCCGTATTGCTCTCCTTGAGTATGCCGACGGTGAGAAGCGCTACATCATTGCGCCGGACAAGGTCAAGGTCGGCCAGAAGTTGATGAGCGGGCCGACGGCTGAGCCTAAAGATGGCAATGCCTTGCCCCTTAGCAAGATTCCAGTTGGTTACTTCATCCACAACATTGAGATGCGCCCGGGCAAGGGTGGCCAGATGGTCCGTTCAGCCGGCACGTCAGCGCAGTTCGTGGGAGTGGATGGAGACAAGGCACAGATCAAGCTTCCTTCGGGTGAGATTCGCATGGTGCCATCTGTGTGCATGGCAACGATCGGAGTCGTCAGCAATGGGTCGCATGAGAACATCAGCTACGGCAAGGCTGGTCGTATGCGCTGGCTGGGTGTTCGCCCACAGACGCGAGGTATGGCAATGAATCCGATCGATCACCCCAACGGTGGTGGAGAAGGTCGCTCGAAGTCGGGTGGTGGACGCAAGCATCTGCGCAGTCCGTGGGGTCAGCTTGCAAAGGGGCTCAAGACCCGTAAGAAGAAGAACAAGTCGAATGACATGATCATTCGCAAACGAAACGCGTAACAACGGAACCGGGAGTTAGGAATCCATGCCACGTTCACTGAAGAAAGAACCATTCGTCAGCTTCAAGCTCACGAAAAAGGTTACGGCACTGAATGATTCGGGCAAGAAGACCGTGGTCAAGACATGGTCGCGGGCCTCGACGATCTCGCCGGACTTCGTAGGACACACATTCGCCGTGCACAACGGTAACAAGTTCATTCCGGTGTATGTCACGGAAAACATGGTCGGGCACAAGTTGGGCGAATTCGCTCCAACGCGCACCTACCGTGGGCATGCTGGCAACCGGAAAGATCTCAAAACGGGTAAGAAGTAAGGACGTATGATGGAAGCACGTGCTATCAAACGCTACAATCGATCCTCACCGCGCAAAATGCGTCTGGTGGTCGATCTGATCCGCGGAAAGTCTGCGCAGGAAGCTCTCAACATCCTGCAGTTTTCGGACAAGGCCGCCGGGTCTGTTGCCGAGCTGACGTTGAAGTCGGCTATCAGCAACCTCACTTCGAAGGATCAGGGGATCGATCCTGAGTCGATCATGGTCAAGGAGTGTTTCGTAGATCCGGGACCGACAATGAAGAGGATCTCACCGGCACCGATGGGCCGTGCCTATCGGATCCGCAAGCGCTCGCATCATCTCACCATCATCGTTTCGACGAAACAGTAAGCGGAGTCAAGACACGTGGGTCAGAAGACAAATCCAATCGGGCTGCGCCTGGGAATCATCCGCCAGTGGGAAGCCAACTGGTTTGATGAAAAGAACGTAGCGGAAAAGCTTCAGGAAGACATCAAGGTTCGTGAGTACATCAAGCAGCGCCTGAAGAAGGCTAGCGTGGCTCGCATCATTGTTGAGCGTACGGCCAAGCAGTTGCGCGTGACTATCAACACGTCCCGTCCGGGCGTCATCATTGGTCGCTCGGGCAAGGACATCGCTGCTCTCGAAGAAGAACTTCGCCGCGTCACCAAGAAGGACGTCAAGGTTCTTATCAGCGAGATCAAGCGTCCGGAGTTGGATGCTCAGCTCGTGGCAGACAACATTGCTGCCCAGCTCGAAGGTCGCATCTCGTTTCGTAGGGCGATGAAGAATGCCGTCAGCAGCACTATGCGTGTTGGCGCCGAAGGGGTTCGTGTTATGTGTTCGGGCCGTCTAGGTGGAGCAGACATGACGCGTCAGGAACAGTACAAGGAAGGTCGCGTTCCGCTGCACACGCTGCGGGCCGACATTGACTACGCCCAAAGCCGTGCTGAAACCGTTTACGGTTCGATCGGTGTGAAGGTGTGGATCTGCCGAGGCGATGTCTTCGGTAAGCAACAATCCAAGGAACAGTAAAGAAGTCAGGCAGAAGGCAACGACATGCTAATCCCAAAACGAGTAAAACACCGCAAGACACAGCGTGGCCGCCGTCGTGGCAAGGCGTATCGCGGTTCGACGGTTGCATTTGGTTCGTTCGGACTCAAAGCTCTTGAAGGGGCTTGGATCACGAACCGTCAGATCGAGTCGGCCCGTATCGCCATCAACCGTTACCTGCGTCGTGACGGTAAGGTGTGGATTCGGATCTTCCCGGACAAGCCGGTGACGAAGAAGCCCGCTGAAACGCGAATGGGCTCCGGTAAGGGTAATCCCGAGTTCTGGGTGGCCGTGGTCAAGCCAGGGCGCATCATTTTCGAGATTGATGGTGTTACGAAGGAACGTGCTGAAGAGGCCGTTCGGCTTGCCATCAACAAGCTGCCGATCAAGTGCAAGTTTGTTCAACGTGTTGATTTGGAGGCCTGAGAACATGAAGTCACGTAAGGCATCTGACCTTAGGTCGTTGACGACGCAGGAGCTCTCGGCATTCCTCAATGAAAGCGTCGAGAACATCACGCGCCTGCGGTTCCAGCTTGCGCTGGGTCAGCTCCAGGATTCAGCCAGTATTAAGACGCTCCGGAAGGACATTGCTCGTCTCAGGACGATCCTTCACGAGCGGAACACCAACGCCAATTGATTCGGAAGACGACAATGTCAGAAGAAACATCAGTAACACCGCAGGCCACAACACGCCGAAAGACGCGCGTTGGCAAGGTCGTGAGCAACAAGGCCGACAAGACGATCATCGTTAGCATTGAACGACAGGTAGCGCACCCGCTATACCGCAAGTACTTCAAGCAGACGACAAAGGTCATGGCACACGACCCTAACAACGAGTGCAACATCGGCGATACGGTCAAGGTTATCGAGCACCGTCCGCTTAGCGCTCGCAAGCGCTGGGCTCTGGTGGAAATCATCGAACGGGCGCAGTAAGGGAGAACACCAATGATTCAAGAGGAAACAAACCTTGTCGTTGCCGACAACTCGGGTGCCCGCAAGTTGCGCTGCATTCGCGTGCTCGGTGGTCATGGCAAGCGGTATGCGTCGGTTGGCGATATCATCGTCTGTTCGGTCAAAGCAGCACTTCCTGCCGGTGCCGTAAAGAAGGGTGAGGTCGTAAAGGCCGTGGTCGTGCGTACTAAGAAGGAATTGCGCCGTCGCGACGGTTCGTTCATCCGATTTGATGAGAACGCAGCCGTAGTGATCAACAACAACAACGATCCTCGCGGCACGCGCATCTTCGGGCCGGTTGCCCGGGAACTACGTGAGCGCGCATTCATGAAGATCATTTCGCTGGCACCAGAGGTACTCTGAGGTAGATGATGAAACTCAAGATCAAGAAGGGCGACGAAGTCGTCGTTATCGCCGGGAAGAATCGTGGAGCTCGTGGTCGAGTCCTGCTCGTTCAGCCTGCGGCCATGCGCATCCTCGTTGAGGGGGTGAACATCCGCAAGAAGGCCGTGCGCCCCTCACCGAAGTATCCAAACGGCGGTATCATCGAAATGGAAGGCCCCATTCACTATTCGAATGTTCAGCTGGCGGATAAGGTCGACTCGTCGTCACGACGTAGCTCCTCCAAGCCTGCTGCAAAAGCCAAGACTACGTCGAAGGCTAAGGCTGCATCCGAAGAATAACCTGGACGAATGACGAAGGAATCCACCCAACATGGCTAAGACCACAACAACCAAACGGGATCAATTCAAGCCGGAAGGACCGCGCCTCGAGGACATCAGTGATGTCCGGGTGCCTGCGCGTCTGCATGCCTTCTACAAGGAGACTGTGGCCCCGGCTTTGATGCAGCGTTTCAATTACTCGAGCGTGATGCAGGTTCCACGGATCGAAAAGATCGCCATCAACATCGGTGTCGGCCAGGCTACGCAGGATGCCAAGCTCCTGCAAGCCGCAGTCAACGAGCTTGAACTGATCGTCGGTCAGCGTCCAGCGGTTTCGCGCGCACGGAAGTCGATCGCAAACTTCAAACTCCGCGAAGGCATGCCGATCGGAGCCCGTGTGACGTTGCGCCGTGCGCATATGTACGAATTCCTTGACCGATTCATCAACATTGCGGCTCCGCGCATCCGTGACTTCCGTGGATTCTCGGACAAGAGCTTCGACGGTCGAGGCAACTACACGATCGGCGTCAAGGAACAGATCATCTTCCCGGAAATCGATGTTGATAAGGTATCGAAGATCCAGGGCATGGACATCACTTTTGTGACGTCGGCAACGACGGATGAAGAAGCACATGCGCTCCTGCAAGAGTTTGGATTCCCTTTCCGTAAACGCGACTAACCTGAACTACGAGAACACCTCATGGCGAAGACGTCTATCATTGCCCGCAATTCCAAGCGCATTCGTTTGGTGGCCAAGTACGCCGAGCGTCGCGCTGCCCTGAAGGCAGCCGGAGATATGGTCGGCCTGCAGAAGCTGCCACGTAACAGCTCACCAACTCGTGTCCGTAACCGCTGCCTGATCACCGGACGCGGCAAGGGAGTGTACCGCAAGTTCGGACTGTGCCGAAACATGTTCCGGCTTCTTGCTCTCGAAGGCAAGATTCCTGGAATGCGCAAGGCAAGCTGGTAACCCCAACGTCCTTTTTTGAACACGACCAACGACGACGAATTATGCCAGTCACAGATACCATCGCAGACTTTCTGACGCGCATCCGAAATGCGTCAGCCGCACGGCACAAGAGTGTCGATGTACCAGCATCGAACCTGAAGATTGCCATTGCGGAGATCCTCAAGGACCAGGGCTTCATCCAGGACTTCTCGAAGGCCGAAGATGGCAAGCAGGGTGTGCTGAGCCTCAAGCTCCGCTACTACTACGGGCAGCCCGTCATTCGCGAGATCCAGCGGATAAGCAAGCCTGGACGTCGCATCTATGCGCCTGTCGAGAGACTGCCACGCGTGCGCAACGGGCTCGGTATTGCCATCGTCTCCACGCCACGTGGAGTGATGACCGACAAGCAGGCCCGCCGCGAAAACGTTGGCGGCGAGATTCTGTGCACCATCTGGTAAGAAGAGAAGCAGGAGTACACTACAATGTCACGAGTCGGAAAAAAGCCAATAACCGTGCCGAACAACGTCAATGTCAAGTTTGACGGCCCGGTCTGTTCAGTCAAGGGGCCCAAGGGCGAACTGACCTTCTCCATTGATGCGTCGATCACGCCGCAAATGGAGAATGGAACGCTGACCTTTGTTCGTGCCAACGACGACAAAAAGGTACGTGCGCTGCACGGCCTGACGCGTGCGAAGATCGCATGGATGGTTGATGGCGTCACAAACGGTTTCACGAAGAATCTTTCGATCGAAGGAGTCGGATACAAGGTTGAGTTGCGTGGAAAGAACCTGCTTCTTTCTCTCGGCTTCTCGCATCCGATTCTGTTCATGCCCCCTGACGGAGTCGAGTTTGCTGTGGCATCGCCAACGGCCTTCTCGGTGAAGGGCATCAACAAGCACCTCGTTGGCGAAGTCGCAGCAAAGGTCCGCGAACTGCGTCCACCGGAGCCATACAAGGGTAAGGGCATTCGTTACGAAGGTGAGTACATCCGCCGCAAGGCCGGTAAGTCGGCAGGTAAGTAAGGAGAACCAAGACCATGAATCGCATCAAGCTCAAGAACGTTCGTCAAGCTCGTCGCGACCGCCGTGTGCGGAAGGACATTTCGGGAACGCCAACACGTCCTCGGCTGACGGTGTTTCGCTCACTCAAGCACATCTATGCACAGGTGATCGACGATGTGTCGGCAAAGACACTCGTTTCAGCATCAACAGTTGATGCTGAAGTCCGCACCAAGTCTCCCGGTTTGTCAAAGGTCGAAGAAAGCCGCCTGGTCGGAGCGCTTCTGGCTGAGCGGGCTAAGGTTGCGAACGTGACAACGGTTGCGTTCGATCGCAATGGATTCCTGTATCACGGTCGCGTCAAGGCACTTGCCGATGCCGCACGTGAAGGCGGGCTTGATTTCTAACGAAGAACGAAACGGAGAACAGTTACGTGGCAAAGCAAAAAGTATCGGACCTGAACCTCAAGGACAAAATTGTCTACGTGGGCCGTACAGCCAAAGTTGTTAAGGGCGGACGCCGTTTCAACTTCTCGGCGATGGTTGTCGTTGGCGATGAACACGGGCACGTTGGCTATGGCCTCGGCAAAGCCGGTGAAGTGTCCAATGCCGTGACTAAGGCCACCGAGGCTGCGAAGAAGTCAGTTGTGAAGGTGCGTGTAGAAAACGGCACCGTCCCGCACGAAGTAATCGGTCGTTTCGGTGCTGCGAAAGTTCTGATCCGTCCCGCAACACCTGGTACGGGTGTTATCGCTGCAGGGGGCGTGCGCGCTATCCTCGAATTGGCTGGAGTCAAGGACGTGTTGACCAAGTCGCAGGGTTCGTCAAATCCGCACAACACGGTTAAGGCCACGATGGATGCCCTCATGCAACTCGAAGATGCCAGCGCCGTGGCCGTCCGCCGCGGAGTGAGCATTGAGAAGGTTCTTCACGGCTAAGTAAGGAGAAATCATTACCATGAAACTCAAGATCACACAGGTCAGGTCGTCCATCGGCGCACTGAAGGCACACAAGGAAACGATCAAGGCTCTCGGCCTCGGACGTCCAAACTATGTGTCGGTGAAGCCAAAGAATCCCCAGATTCTGGGCATGGTGAACGCTGTTCGCCACCTCGTGACAGTTGAAGAGATCGCAGACTGAGGCAATCAATGAAACACATCGGAAATCTCTCGCCCGCACCGGGCTCACGTCATAAAAAGAAGCGCGTTGGCCGTGGAGCCGGATCCGGCCATGGCGGCACGGCTACACGTGGACACAAGGGACACCAGTCTCGCAGCGGCGGACATCAGAGCCGTGGCTTCGAGGGTGGTCAGATGACCCTTACACGTCGTATCCCGAAGTTCGGATTCACGAACATCAACCGCATCGAGTACCAGGAAGTGAATGTGGCAACACTGCAACGCCTGGTTGACGAAAAGCGCATCACCGACGGCGTTGTGTCGAAGGATGTGCTCTTGAATCTCGGCGTTATCCGCGTCAAATCTGCACCAATCAAGATCCTTGGAAATGGTGATCTGTCAGCAACGCTGACGGTGTCCTGCGACAAGATCTCCGCAGCGGCTAAGACCAAGATCGAATCTGCCGGAGGAGCGGTAACCGTTCATGGCTAATATCGTGACCACTTTCCGGAATATGTTCCGGATCGACGAGCTTCGCGATCGGATCATCTTTACGCTGATCGCCTTGCTAGCCGTCCGCGTCGGATCGCTTATCGCGATCCCAGGCGTTGATACGTCGTCCCTGAAAGCTCTTCAGGCGACTGCTTCGGATGGTGGCATCTTTGAAATATACAACCTGTTCGTTGGCGGTGCCTTCGAGAATGCCGCCATCTTTGCTCTGGGGATCATGCCGTACATCTCGGCCAGCATCATCCTTCAGATCGGTGGAGTCGTACTTCCTCAATTGCAGAAGATGCAGCGTGAAGGTGATGACGGACGCCGTAAGATCAATCAACTGACCCGGGTCCTGACGATCCCGATCGCCGCACTTCAAGCATGGGGCGTTACCATCAAGCTCGTTAATGACTACGGTGCTTCCATCCCCGATCATGGTCTGTTCTGGACAATCTCCAGTGTACTGGTCATGACGGCCGGAACAGTCAGCCTAATGTGGATTGGCGAGCAGATCACAGACCGAGGTCTGGGTAACGGCATCTCTCTGATCATTTTCATTGGTATCATTTCGCGCCTGCCGGTTGGTATCTATCAGCAGTTTGTAACCTCCGGAAACGGAAGCCAGGTTGGACGCGACCTTGTCGTTGGAGCCATCTTCCTTACGCTGCTACTGGGAATCATCGCTGTAGTGATCCTGATCACGCAGGGGGCTCGCCGGATTCCGGTGCAGTATGCAAAGCGGGTCGTTGGACGAAAAGTGTTTGGTGGTACTACGCAGTATATCCCTCTGCGCGTCAACACAGCCGGCGTTATGCCGATCATTTTTGCTCAGTCGATTCTGTTCATTCCCGGAACCATTGCATCGTTCTTCCCGAACGTTGAGTTTCTCCGCTCGGTGGAGTTTGCGCTTCGTCCGGATGGCGTTATCTATGCGGTGATGTACGGGTTGATGATCGTCTTCTTCACGTACTTCTACACGGCCATCGCCTTCAATCCGAAGGAAGTGTCCGACAATATGAAGAAGAATGGCGGGTTCATTCCGGGTGTGCGTCCGGGAAGTGCCACTGCCGAGTACATAGAAAACATTCTCACCCGAATCACGCTGCCCGGAGCAATCTTCCTGGCCATTATCGCGATACTGCCAACGTTTGCGATTAGTGTGCTTGGCATGCAGCCTGGTTTGGCCTCGTTCTTTGGCGGAACAAGTCTTCTTATCGTCGTCGGTGTTGCTCTCGATACGCTCCAACAGATCGAATCCTATCTCCTGATGCGTCATTATGACGGATTCATGAAGACTGGCAAGATCAGGGGGCGTGCAGGAGTAACCTCCTAACGTCGATGCCCCCGGTCAACGTTCGTGTCCCCGTCCATGACGTGGAAGCGATCCTGAAGATCGAAGCAGCATGCCGGGTCGTAGCCGACGTGTTGAGTCACCTTCAGCAGTACGTGGTGCCGGGTGCTGTAACGCTGGAGCTTGATGCGATCGCCGAGGATTTTATCCGTACGCGAGGCGCAGAGCCAGCATTCAAAGGCTACGAAGTTGATACCAAGGTCTACCCCTACACGCTCTGCGTGAGCATCGATGAAGAGGTAGTCCACGGAATGCCGGGACAACGGGTTCTCAAAGAGGGTCAGATCGTTTCGGTTGATGTCGGAGTCAAGAAAGACGGATATTACGGTGATAGTGCGTTCACCTTTGCGGTGGGCGAGATCACCGAAGAGAAACAACGGTTGCTTGATGTGACGCAGGAGTCGCTTAAGCTGGGCATTGAGCAGGCCGTGGATGGACATCGGGTGTATGACATCGCCCGTGCCGTCCAAACGTGTGTTGAAAATCAAGGATTCTCGGTCGTTCGGGAGCTCGTAGGTCATGGCATTGGTCAACATCTGCATGAAGAGCCCCCTATCCCGAACTTCGTGCCGGGCCTTCTTCATCGCAATCGGTTTCCTAACATGCCGCTGCGATCAGGAATGGCTCTGGCAGTTGAGCCAATGGTGAACCTGGGACTTTTCCATGTACATACTGCTCGAGATGGATGGACGGTGTATGCAGCGGATGGGAAACCGTCGGCGCACTTTGAACATACCATCGTTGTTGACGGGTTGACGCCAAGAATTCTGACGGAATGGTAAACAAACAGAGGTAAACAATTCAAAGCATGGGTCGCGAAGACGTCATACGTGTCGATGGCACGATCGAGGAGGCACTCCCGAACACCCAGTTCATCGTGAAGCTGGACAACGGGCATAAGATCCTCGCGCACGTGTCTGGGAAGATGCGTATGCACTTCATCAAGATCTTTCGTGGTGATAAGGTCACCGTTGAAATGTCTCCATATGATCTGTCTAAGGGGCGGATCGTTTACCGCTACAAGTAACGAAGCTCACTCACAGGTGAAACAATGAAAGTTCAAGCATCAGTCAAGAAGCGCAGCCCGGAGGACAAGATCGTCCGCCGTAAGGGACGGGTTTACGTGATCAACAAGAAAAACCCACGTTTCAAGCAACGCCAAGGCTAAAAAAGGAGACACAACGTGGCTCGTATCGCAGGAATCGACCTACCCAAAAACAAGCGCGGCATCGTCGCGCTCACTTACATCTTCGGCATTGGCCGCACGGTCAGTAGTGAGGTGCTGGATAAAGCCGGCATCGACCACAGCAAGCGTGTGTCAACGTGGACGGACGATGAAGTTTCCCGCATCCGGCAGGCGATCGCCGACTACAAGGTCGAAGGTCAGCTTCGCTCGGAGATCCAGCTCAACATCAAGCGATTGATGGACGTTGGATGCTATCGTGGCCTGCGTCATCGCCGTGGGCTTCCAGCTCGCGGACAACGCACACGCACAAACGCTCGTACCCGCAAGGGCAAGCGTAAGACCGTGGCCGGCAAGAAGAAGGCAGTGAAGAAGTAATACAGGAATGAACCAGAATGGCAGCTGCTAAAAAGCGCGTAAAGCGCAAGATCGTCTCGGATGTTCACGGCAAAGTGTTCGTCCGCGCAACGTTCAACAACGTCATCGTAACCGTGACGGATACCTACGGCAATACCCTCTCGTGGTCGTCGGCAGGTAAGAACGGCTTCCGTGGATCGAAGAAGAACACCCCGTATGCATCACAGGTGTCAGCCGACAAGGCTGCCCGCGAAGCGTTTGAAATGGGACTTCGCAAGGTCGACGTGGTCGTCAAAGGCCCTGGATCGGGTCGCGAAGCCGCCATACGGGCTCTGACGCAAGCTGGATTCGAGGTACTCTCGATCCTTGATGAGACGCCGCTTCCGCACAACGGTTGCCGTCCTCCGAAGAAGCGCCGAGTCTGATCGGTACTCTTCACCCAATTGTGTGACATTGATTTAAGGAACGACATGAACATGCAGATGCAGATGCCGGAAGGCGTCGTCGTCGAAGAACTCGGAAGCCCTTACCATGCACGGTTTGTCCTCAACCCTCTTGAAGAAGGGTACGGAACGACGATCGGTAATGCATTCCGCAGAGTATTGCTGTCCTCAATCCAGGGCTCAGCTATCGTTGGCGTCAAGATATCGGACGTGCAGCACGAGTTTCAGACAATTCCTGGCGTCGTTGAGGATATGTGTGAGATCATCCTCAACCTCAAGGAGGTTCGGCTCCGTGTTGCCGACCCGAAGATCACCAACCGAGTGACTTTCCGTGTCAAGGGGCAGGCATCGTGGACGGCGCAGATGATCCAGGATGCGTCTGCGGGTGCTATCGAGGTGCTCGACCCGACCAAGAAGATCGCTACGCTTTCCAATGATGCAGACTTTGACGTGGAACTGCGTATCGGTCGTGGCAAGGGCTATGTGCC
>JBEIIK010000020.1:0-26398 GCA_040380835.1 Ignavibacteria bacterium
CGAGTGTCTCACCGAAGGTGTCTCACGCCGAAGGCGTGTCTCACGAGCGAAGCGAGTGTCTCACCGAAGGTGTCTCACGGCGAAGCCGTGTCTCACGAGCGAAGCGAGTGTCTCACCGAAGGTGTCTCACGGCGAAGCCGTGTCTCACCGAAGGTGTCTCACGGCGAAGCCGTGTCTCACGAGCGAAGCGAGTGTCTCACCGAAGGTGTCTCACGCCGAAGGCGTGTCTCACGAGCGAAGCGAGTGTCTCACGGCGCAAGCCGTTCCACCACCCAGGACCCTTCGCTTTTGCGGTAACGAATACGGTCGTGCATGCGCGATGGTCTCCCCTGCCAGAATTCGATGGTATGGGGCGTGAGGGCAAAGCCGCCCCAGTTCTCTGGGCGGTCGATCGTGGAGCGACCGGCATTGGCCGCAGCCAGTTCGGCAAAACGCTGGTCGAGAACCTGACGTGAAGAAATCACCTGACTCTGTGGTGAGGATGCTGCGCCGAGCTGGCTTTCAAAAGGACGAGAGTGGAAATATGCGGTGGATGTTTCCGGTGATACCCGTTCAACAATTCCTTCAATACGCACTTGTCGTTCGAGCTCGGGCCAGAAGAATAGCAGAGCGGCATGAGGATTCTGCGTCAGCTCTCGCCCCTTTCGACTGTCGTAGTTGGTGTAGAAGTGCAACGCGCCGTCGTCGAGACCTTTCAGGAGCACAACACGCGACGAAGGGGCTCCTTCAGACGAAACGGTCGACAGGACCACGGCCGTGGGCTCGTGCACCTCTGCAGAGATGGCCTCGTTGAGCCACGACGAGAACTGCGCAATCGGATCGGTGTTGAGAGCTGATTCGTCCAGCCCCCCACGAATGTATTCCTTGCGCATTGCGGCGATATCAATGTCGTGTTGTGACATGGTTTGAGCTGATGGTTATGGATTAACGATAGCCAATGGCAACCCCACCCGACGTCGTCCATCGTCGACGGTGACAAGGTACCGTCCGATGGCCAGCGAGGTGGTCGAGATCCGCCCCATACCGTCAACAATCGTCCCCTCGGCAACAGAACGACCGGACACATCCACAAGCATCAGCCGTGCACGTGCTACGTCGGTGGCACTCACAACAACATCGCTGCCAACGGAGAGGGGCTGACGTCCGACAAGACTGCACCATGCAGGGGTGCTGCGTTCTTCGTCGACAGAGGTAACCGTTGACTGCATTTCGGCCAGGATGTTCACGTCAGGATCAACGATGATCGTGTCCGGTGTAAATGGGATCGTCCACCGGAACTGCTGAACGGTCTTATCGACAAGTATCAGCGTATCGAGTTGTTCCGACCCTTTGCGGGCACGCAGACGCAGTGAAAGCGTAAATGCCTCGGGAACGTTTGATGCCTTTTGCGTCTGCGCTACCCCCACGAGGTAGCGAGTGGCGCTAATTTGCACTGCGCTGACGTCCAGCACCGGATGTCCAGCCTTTACAAGCCACTGATCAAAGAACGTGTCCCAGGCAACGGCTGGGTTCGGGAACTTCTCTTTGAGAAACTCCAAAAACTCCCACGTCTGTGCCGAGCCCAAACGGTAGCGGTCGAAATACTCACGCCAGGCGGCAAAGAATGCGTCATCATTATTCACATTCCGGCGGATCATGTGATAGATCCATCCAGCCTTTGCATACGTGAGCGCACCGCTGAACAGCGCTGCCGGCGGCGGGTCGTACACGGGCGTTCCGCCAAGGCCCACACGCAGATATGAGTCGCGGAAGCGACGCAGTCGGCTCAGGTACCCGGCCTGTCCTTCGGTGTATTCGTAGTACAGAGCTTCGCAGAACGATGCGCCCCCTTCATTCAACCAGATGTCGGCCCACGTCGCACACGTCACAAGGTCGCCGATCCAGTGGTGCGCCACCTCGTGCACATAGCCGTTCTCGTAGTTGCCGGTCAGCCAGATACGATTGATGGTCGACATTGTCTGGTGCTCCATGCCACCAAACTGGATCGGCGTAACGGTTACATGACCATAGGATGAGAACGGGTAGAGCCCGAGGCGCGACTCGAGTGCTTCAAACCACTTCGCCGAATTGCTCAGCGCACGCACGGCGTTGTACTGTGTTCCCTCGTGATCGACGTCGAAATGGTAGTTCATGATCGGGATAACTGAATTGTCCTTGCGGCGATACTCCTGCGGGTAATACTTGTACACGGCCGCATTGATCGTCAGCAGGTACGTTGGCATCAGCTGATCGTGCGCCCACGACTGCCACGAGGCCGTGTCCCCGTCGGGCACGGAGTCCGTAGGCACACCGTTGGAAACCACCGTGAATTCCTTCGGCACGCGCACACGCACGGTAAACAGCGCCTTGTCGGATGGAACGTCATTGCACGGCAGCCAGGTGCGCGCCCCCTCGGGCTGAGCGAAGGTGAAGAAGCTGCCCGTAGGGATCGAGTTCTGCGCAACGTCTTCTTTGGAATAGATGCTCAGCCACGACTGATCTTGCGTGATGGCATAGTAGACGGTAAACGTCAGTGAGTCTCCCCTATCAAGGGGCTTACCGGGCGTGATCTGCAGCCGGTTTGCAGCGGTTGTGAACGGCAGCGCCGATCCGTTACTGATCACCGAATCGATGATCAGCGACACGCTGTTGAGGCGGATCTGCGCCATTCCGTTCACGCGCGAACGTGCCGTGATACGTACCGATGCTTCAGCTTTGCGCTGCGGGCGCAGCTCGCGATTGGTTGTGAGTGCCCGATACATATCCCAGACGATATCATACCCGGTCACGTCAAGCGCGGTGTCAATAGCCAGGCGGGGAAAGGCATTGACCATCTGAACTTCCGGATGCATCGGGCGCATCTGTTCCAGCAGCGCTTGGTCGGCGATCATCCAGTCAAGAAACGACTGTTTATCCTCCTGGGCCAGGGCAGTGACCGTGACGAAGATCGCAGCAAACGTTAACACTTGTCGCACTGATAAGTAACTGGAGTTCATAGCGTACCTCTTGTCCGTTTGTTCAGTGAGTTCATGCCCCGTGCGGACCTGTACGCGGCAGAGGACCGCGATCACGCACATAGTGATCCGCCCACCAACGAATATCGTTGTTGGATTCGTTCCTGCGTCCTGCCAGAACGTGATCGGCATTGTCATACATGATGAGCTTATACGGACGGTGCAACTGTTGTAGTTCCGTGGCCAGCCGCAGACTGTGCATCGGATCGACTCGGCGATCTCCGGTGCCATGCAGGATAAGAAGTGGCGTCTGCGGGGCCATCTCGGATGTCCAGCAGACGGCACTGCGGCGTTCAGCTTCCAACTGTTCGTTTGAATCCGATGCAAGATGCTTGGCCATTGTCCGGCGGATATAGGCACTTGCCTCCACGGCATGGATCTGCGAAGGGGCTCCGAAGGCTACCGCTGCACGCAGCCGTTGCGTTCGACGCAGCATCATGTATGTCATCATGCCGCCGCGGCTGCCACCAACAATCCCGATGCGATCGCGATCAACATACGGCATGGCATCAAGCAGCGGGATTAGGTTCATCGCGTCATCAACATCCCCAGCGCCCCATTCATCCGGCCCATCAGAGCCACCTGTCCCGCGGTAGTTCGACGCAATGGCCACATAACCCCACGATGCATACAGGCCGATGATCGGCATTGCTGTTTCTGGAATCAGCGCTCCCTTCGGGCCGCTGCCTCCGCGGTTGAAGATCAGCGCCGGATAGGTGGGCTGTCCTGCCGGAGGAAGAGCCAAGAATCCACGGATGCGTAATCCTGCGCTAGCATAGGTGATAGCATGCAGCGTCACAGACGCAAACCTGTGATAGTCGCCTTCGGTCATGGACCGACGCGCCATGGATAGTGAGCTGCGAGGAATCTCGACAGGTTCGGACGAGAGCAGCGTTCCGTCGGCTGCCGGTGTCACCGCTTGCCGCGCTCACGATACTTGCGGGCAAGCTTGGTGTGGCGTGAGGTAAGCTCAATCTCGCGTCCGTCGATAAATGCCGCCGTCAGACCATTTGATTTTGTGTCCAGAGCATCGCCGGTGCTGACAAACAGAGTGGCGCTCTTGCCCTTCTCCAGAGAGCCATATTGCGCATCAACGCCAAGCATCTTTGCCGGCCAGATTGTCAGGGCCTTGACAGCGTCCTCCTGGCCCAGGCCGAAGGCCCGGGCGGTACCGGCGAGAAACGCAAGGTTACGCTGCTGCCATGAACCGCCGTCGGTGAAGGCAAACACAATTCCAGCACGCGCCAGAGTTCCGGGCAGAGAGTAGGGGGCGTCATAGGGGTCTTCGTCACGCCTCGGCAAGGAGTGCACACGTGGTATGATCACCGGAATCCCCGACTTCTGGAGCTGAGGGATGACGCGATGCGCGTCAGTTGCGTCGGTTAGGATCACCTTTAGACCAAATACTTCCTGGAAGTCAATCACGGCTTCGATCTGACGTTTTGACGACGCGGAGACCATGAGGGGAACGTCCTTCTCGAAGACACAGCGCAGGGCCTCATACCGAACGTCCCGCACACTGGTGTCGATTCCTGCCATCGCGGCGTCACTGTATGCCTTGGCATCACGGAAAAGCGTGTAGATCGAGCGAACTGCCTCCTCTGACTGCTTGCGCTGGTCGTCAGCTGAAGTCTGCACCCAGGGGGCTGAACTGACGTCCATTGCAGGCCAGTTCAACACCATGGCCGAGGGGTTTCTAACGGCCAGGTCCTCGCGAGTCCAACCATCCGTGCGCATCAGCGCAGCCTGCCCTGAAACAACTCCGCCCTCGGGGACGCTGTTCACGAGCAGAACTCCGTTCATACGGACCGTCGGGATGATGTCACTGTCAGGATTATAGGCCGTGGCCGCCTTTGCATTCGGATTTATCGGTCCGACCTCGGCGTTGTCGCGCGTCGAGCGCACAGCATCTATCTCCGTGAGTCCGATTGTGGTATTGGGGGCAATAAATCCCGGATACACATGTTTGCCAGCACAGTCGATCACGCGAGCCCCCTGAGGGATCGCCACGCCGGTGCCGACATCCACTATAACACCCCGATCGAATACGATGGTGGCTTTGGCCAGCGTAGGCCCCGCGGCCGTGTGGATCGTAGCGTTGGACAAGGCTATTGGGCGCTGCTGCGGAGCGCCGGGAATCTCGTCTCCGCCGAAGGCCGGTGCCGAGAGAAACGTGCTGATCAGCAGAAGTGCCGCCGTCAGTGAGCCGAATGTGTTTTTCATGGTGCAAAACTACGTCCAAAAACGAGTAACCCCCAGACGTCACCACTCGCCTAGGGGTACTCAACACTCACCTATCACGCGCCAATAATAACCACTGCACGTGGCGATGTCAAGATATCGTCGAGAAGTTTTCAGTTTTGTGGTTCCAACATAAATCCCGAAGTTCGTGGCTACTTCGATCGGTTACGGGGTGTAGCGCAGCCCGGTTAGCGCATCTGCTTTGGGAGCAGAGGGTCGCAGGTTCGAATCCTGCCACCCCGACAACATGATTGAAAAAAGCTCCAGTCGCTGCACCCGACGGAGCTTTTTTTTGCGCTTATCAGCGAATTCAGGTTTCGGGTCTTGTTAGCAGCCTGAGAGACGCACTACTGGATTCCCTTCTGAATACTCTTTCCGGGTGCACGTCCGAATTTTCTTTCGAACGGACCGCCTGGGTCTCAACACACCATCTGATTCACAACCTGAAACCTGTAACCTGAAACCATTAACTTGTCCTCCACGTTTTGCTTCTTCGCGAGTGCCTCAGAGCACTGAGATCATTAATCAAACTGGACGCGTTGTGAAGGTTCTTGCTTTCTTTCTGACATTGGCTGTTTCGCTGGCTGCTTTTTCAACGAAAGCCGAAGAAGGGCACAGTTCAGGCCTGTTTCCTGCTCCGCCCCTTGAACAGGTGGCCAGCACGGTTCATGAAATCGCTGCAGGCATGGCTCGCGGGCGACTTGTCATTGTGCGCTACCTCGGCAATCGATGTAGCCACTGTGTTGAGCAGCTGACGTATCTGAACCAGCATGCTGACGAACTCCGCCGTTTGGGGATCACGGTGCTCGCAACCAGTCACGACAGCCGGGATAAGTGGAGTATGCTCGTGAAGGAATACTCCATCGACACCGCGGTGTTTCGGTATCTGCCGGATAGCAACAAGGAAATCGCGCAGAGTCTGGGCGCCATTCGAATGATCAACGACACCCTGCGTGACCTTCACGTAACTGTCGCCTGTGTGAATGGGCAGGTGCGGACCGCTCTGTACTCGGATACTCCCTACATGGATGTGGCGCGCATCATCGGACTGGTGGCCGACGAGGCCACGCAAATCCCGGTAGCTGAGTCGGAGTACATTGATCGTTATCTCTCGGGCACGCCACGAGTCACGACCATTGCCGGTCCAAGTGACGGTATTCAGGACCCGATCGACCTGGATTTCAATCGATCGCCCCTTCTGGGCCGGGACCTCTGGGTTGTCATGGGTGACAAAAGCGGACATGCGATGGCAATCGTCCACAACGCGACGTCGAATCAGAAAAGTATCCGTCTGAAGAAGGATTCTCGAGCCTATCACTTCATGTGGCGCAGCATGGCAATTGCCATGGGCACGAATGGTTCATTCGCTACGGCTCAGAATGGTGAGCCCGGAGACGGGGATCAGAACTACATGTTCATGGGGCCGACGCTCTGGTCGAGTGACACAGCTGTCTTTGCCTCACGTTATCAGACCGAGGATCGGCGCCTTGCATCCCACCTGGACATGCTGCACCAGAATCCTTGGTGTCTCGGCATCGCGCATGATTCGGCAAACATCTACTGGGTTCTCGATGCAAAGTACCCCGGCGTTTCACGGTACGATTTTCGTGATCCCCACGAGGTCGGCGGCACAGATCACCGTGATGGAATCATCCGCAGGTATATCGAGACATCGATAACTCCGGCCCAGCGTGGACGTCCGGCTCATATCTGTCTCGACCATTCTTCGGGCTGGCTGTATTACGTCGACCCCGGGTCTGCGTCCGTGCAGCGACTCGATACTCGCAGCGGTGCGGTGCGCGATACGCTTGTGATGCCACCTCAGAGTGCTGAAAACTTGAGAGAGTTTACCTCGGTGACCGGTGCCCGGTTTGATACGGTCATCAGCTCCGGTCTGGCCGAGCCAGTCGGCATTGAGATCGTCGGCAACCGTCTTCTTGTCGGTGACCGTGCCACGGGACTGATCCATGTCTATGATGTCTCGAATGCGAAGTTCCCTCGTCTCGGATCTATTGTAACCGGCGCTAAGGAACTGCTTGGCATCACGATCGGACCCGACCAGCGTCTGTGGTTCGTTGACCGTGCAACGGCCAAGGTATGCAGGCTTGACATTGAGGCGCAAAGCGACCTGCTTTCCAGCGTGGATGTAACCACCGCCATCTCCGGCGATACCGTGACCTTCACATACGTAAACGCTGCATCCTCGGCTGTTCGGCCGTCGCTTGCGGTGCGCTGGGTCAGCACCCGCACGAACAAATCCAGCGCGTGGCAGCCGTTAGATGCCCTTTCCGTGCCTGCCGGACAGGCAGCTAACATCGCTGTGGTCGTGCCAGAGGTCGATACACTGGCCGTACACCGATGTGAGGTGGCTGAGCTTCTGGCATCGGGTCAGACAGGCTTTGTGGCCTCTGCCACGATTGTTCCGAGGGGGCTTCGCAGGGTAGTGATTCAGGATGAACGCAACGGGACGTTTGACATCCGTGAAGCAATTGCCCTGACCTCGCGTACTGGCTACGTTACGATGACCTCTGACGTATTTGTTGCCGTTGCCGATAGTCTTCGGTCGCTTAAAACAGCCCTCTGGAATAGCGGTTCGGTCGGTGAGATCAGCCCAGTTGACGAGGCGGTCATCATGTCTCTACTCGGTCGCAACATAGATCTCTACCTCATCGCCGATGACCCCCTTGCGCTGCGCCTTGAATCGCCGATGGCCGGTGCCTTCTTCCGCAGTCTGGGCGTTGCTCCGCTCGGGGCAGAAGAAAATGACAGTCTCAAAGGACAAAGAATTTTCACCGGAGTACTTGGTGATCCCGTTACGGCTGGTATGACGCTCATCGACTGCCAGCTGCCTCGTCTTGACCATCAGCGCGGCGGCAGATACATCCCCAACATGCTGCTTCGCCCCCTTTCAAACTCCAAGACCATGCTGCTTCGCCGCGGAGATACCGCATCAGGAGCCGTGCGCTGCGAAAACAGGACCCTTCGCTGCATCATCCTGGGTATCAATGCCTCGCGATTCCTTGATGGAGTTCAGCGAACGACCATCCTCGACCGCGGGCTCGTGTGGCTGGAAGAAGCGGCCAATCCCGATACGGTGGCTACAAGTGTAACGGACGAACCCGGAAACAATGACGTTTCCGGCCGTCTCACTCTTCAGCAAATCTCAGGCGGAGCCTACCTTTGGCAGGTCACCGACATCAACGGAATCGATGCCGAACAGGCGATCGTCGAAGTGTATTCGGTCGCGGGCCAGCGTATGCTGACGCTCTACGAGGGTGCACTCTCCGGGGCGCGCGGCACATTTTCGGCCTCGAACTTGGCCTCCGGTTGTTACTTTGTCATTGTTCGCACGATGAATCGTCGTCTGCACTCTACGTTCATCAATCAGTGATCTCATATGGGGCGAGCAGCCTCTCCATCGGCACGGTCGCGACGGAACTCGGAAGAGCTTCCGACGCACGTGTTTGGCCATGACGTTGAGCAGGACCTTGCGTTTCTGCTCAGCGAAGGTCGGAGAAACCTTGCGAGGTTCAACCCCGACCTTGTCGAAAGAGCCTTCCGATTCTGTGTAAAGGCGCACGAAAAGGACGTACGCGTCTCCGGTGAGCCCTACTATTCGCACCCGGCAAATGTTGCCCTGATTGTCATGCGGGAGATCCCACTGGATGACGTCAGCGTCGTAGCAGCGTTGCTGCATGATGTTGTTGAGGACACACGGTATTCGCTCAAAGACATTCGCGCAGAATTCGGTGCGGAGGTTGCCGACATCGTCGATGGGGCCACAAAGATCAGCGACGTCTTCAAGAGCCGCGAGATCACCCAGGCCGAAAACTACCGGAAGCTACTTCTGTCGCTGGTCAATGACGTGCGCGTGATCCTGGTCAAGTTCGCCGACCGTCTGCACAACATGCGCACCATTGAGTCTCTGTCGCGCGAGCGCCAGGAACGCCTTGCCCGCGAGACCATGGAGATCTATGCGCCATTTGCCCACCGATTCGGCCTTGGTAACATGAAGTGGGAGCTTGAAGACCTTTCCTTCAAGGTCCTCAATCCCGCAGCCTACGAGGACATACAGCGCCGGCTGGCGAAGACACGGAAAGAGCAGCAGGAGATTATAAAGCGATTTGCCGAACCGATCGAAGAAAAACTTCGTGAGAACGGCCTTGTCTTTGAGATCAACGGCCGGCCGAAGCACTTGTATTCGATCTACCGCAAGATGCTTGCGCAGGGCAAGAGTATCGAGGAGATGTATGATCTGCTGGCGATTCGGATCATCCTCGACACGGACGACAACAACGAGTGCTTCCTGGCCTATGGCATTGTCAGTGAGATCTATCGCCCCATTCCCGAGCGCTTCAAGAACTTCATCAGCGTGCCTAAAAAGAACGGGTATCAGTCGCTGCACACTTCTGTTATCAGCGGCGATGGCAAGCCCCTTGAGATTCAGATCCGCACGCGGGCTATGCATGACTTTGCCGAGCGCGGCGTGGCGGCACACTTCCGATACAAGGCAAACTCAGGATCCACGGCAAGCTGGGTGGATGCGTCGGATCTGGAAGAATGGGCCACCTGGGTGCGCGATGTGTTCGAGAATGCCGGTGACGATGCAGCCGAGGAGTTGCTGGAGAGCTTCAAGCTAAATCTCTACCAGGATGAGATCTACGTCTTCACACCCAAAGGTGAGCTTCGGATTCTCCCGAAGGGGGCTACCCCGATCGACTTTGCCTTCGACATTCACTCACAGGTCGGGGCACGCTGTATCGGCGCAAAGGTCAACGGAAAGATCGTCCCGCTGGATCACGAATTGATCACTGGTGATCAGGTATCAATCCTGACGTCCAAGAATCAGACGCCGCATCGCGACTGGGAACGCATTGCCATAACGCACAAGGCAAAGACCCATATCCGCCGCATTTTGAATGAAGAGCGTCGCGCATTGGTCATTGAAGGCAAGGAGATCTGGGATAAGCGCGCCAGAAAGCTTGGGCTGCACCTGAACGAAGATGACATGGAGCGCCTTAGCCTGCAGGCCAGGTATTCGGGCCGCAGCGAGTTCTATGTTGCCCTGGCAACAGGTGCCATAACCCCCGAGGCCGCCGGCGAGCTGATCCGTCAGCTTGTGCAGCCGTCTTCAACGCGCACTGAACCGTATCCGACGATCAGTGCCGATCATTTCAGAACGGTTGCCCGCGATAAGAAGCAAGGCATTCATCTGAAAGACCCTTCGTCGTCAGGTGCACGGATACTCTTCTCCTATGCCCGCTGCTGCAATCCCGTGCCGGGCGACTCCGTCGTCGGCATCGTTACTATCGGCAGCGGCATTAAGGTGCATCGGTCCTCCTGCCGCAACGTTACCGATCTTCACGACCGGCTGCAGAGTCGCATCGTTGATCTTGAATGGTCCTCTGTCGAAGGGGGCGAATTCCTGGCAGCGATTAAGATCACCGGTGATGACCGTCCGGGCATGCTCAACGACATCACCAGTGCGGTGATCTCCGTACAGAAGACCAACATCCGAGGCGTAACGATCGATGCTTATGATGCGCTGTTCGAGGGTATCCTGACGGTATATGTTGCCGACGTTGTACATCTGCAAAGGATCTTCGACAAGTTGCACCGTATCAAGGGCGTCAAATCCGTCGAACGGTTCGAAGAGTAAGCCGCGCAAAGCCCCTTTCGTATATTTGGCCGTTGTCGATTGTACCAACTCAGGAACCCACACCGTGAGTCTCCAGTCTCTGCTGTTCACCATCTTCGCAATCGGGGCCGTCGCATCGGCGGTCTTTACGATCACGCGGAAGAACCCAGTGGCCTCGGCCATGTCCCTTGTGGCCCACTTCTTCATGCTCACGGGGCTCTACCTGACCCTCCAAGCACAGTTCGTGGCTGCCGTCCAGGTGGTCGTCTATGCAGGGGCGATCATGGTCCTAGTGGTCTTTGTGATCATGCTCCTCAACGTCGGACGTGAGGCCAACGCCGAGGGGCCGAAGTCGATTAGACCGACACTAGCCATGCTTTTTGCCGGCATTCTGGTGGTGATGGTGTCGAGCGTCATCGCATCGCATCCGACGGGCAGGAATCAGCTTCACGAAAAGGCCACTGAGATCGGACAGACAGCCAGTATCGGAAAGGCACTGTTTACACAGTATCTCTTCCCATTCGAAGCCGTGTCGCTCCTTCTTCTTGCAGCCCTCATCGGCGCGGTGATCCTTGCCAAGCGCCACGTTTCGGAGACACAGCCATGATGCCAACGTCGATCCCACTCGATTACTATCTGATCCTGTCGGCAGTTCTTTTCGTGATCGGCGTTGTCGGCGTGGTCACGCGTCGCAATGCGATCATCATATTCATGTCCATTGAACTGATGCTCAACGCCGTAAACCTTTCGATGGTGGCGTTCTCGTCGTTCCTTGGAGATGTTGCCGGACAGATGTTCGTGTTCTTCATCATGGCCGTTGCGGCGGCTGAAGCGGCCATTGGACTAGCCATTGTGCTTGCACTGTTCCGCAATAAGCAGACAGTGTATGTTGACGAGATTAACCTCATGAAGTGGTGATGACTATGAGACCCCTCCTCGCTGTCTTCTTCGTTGGACTTCTTGTCCTCGGGGGCTGTACAACAACCAGTGAACCGGAATCCACGGCACAGCAGCTCACAATGGACGAGCTCACCAAAACGCCGGGCTTTACTTGGTTTGTCGCCGAGATGAGCCGTTTCACCCCGAACGCCCAGCTGCTTCCTCAGATCGAGTCCGCATTTACAAAGACCCCTTCAAAGAAGGTCTGCATCTTCGTCAAGCCCACATGCTCATGTCGCGGAACGCAGCGACTGTTTCCGCAGGTTGTCAAGACGCTCACCGAAGCAAAGATCCCTGCGTCCAGTATCGAGATATGGTCAATGCGCTCGGAAAGCGACCGCCATCCGTATGAGAGCACACTGAAGATCACTTCCCTACCTGCCATCTTTGTCATCCAGGACGGGGCTGTTCGGGATTCGGTGCGCGACTTCGACTTCAATGATTCGAATGCCGACTCACTTATTGCTAGGGCCGTGAATCGTTGACATCCGGGTAGAAGCCCGAAACAGGATCAACAGAAAAAAGCCCCCGATGGACCTATCCGTCGGGGGCTTTCAGCTTTCCGGTGCAAGCGGCGGGAGTCGAACCCGCACGGGTTTGACCCCGCTGGATTTTGAGTCCAGTGCGTCTGCCAGTTCCGCCACGCTTGCTGGGAGTGGGCAGTGAGGGATTTGAACCCCCGACCCTCTGCTTGTAAGGCAGATGCTCTGAACCAACTGAGCTAACTGCCCGAGCGTGATTGCTCAGAACGACAAATCTACGGAATCAGCTTGGATTACGGAACGGCTTCGACGCGGCGTACTTCAGGAAGGCTGCGACGCACGACTCGTTCAATGCCCGCGCGCAGTGTCATGGCAGACATTGCGCAGTTTCTGCATGCACCGAGAAAACGCAGCTCAAGCACGCCTGTTGCGGGATCAAAGGACACGATTTCGATGTCGCCATTATCGGCGGCAAGAAACGGCCGAACCTGCACGAGCACGTCGTCAAAGCGCCGATGCTGCTCGTCGGTCATAGGTCGATCTCTAGTCTGGAGTCAAGGGCGGCGGCGTTGGCAATGCGAATCTGGCGGGCTACACTCTCGGCCACGCTTCGGAATGCATCACCTATTGAACCAGACTCAGGATCAAGGACGAACGGGAAGCCAGTGTCTGCCCCCTCGCGAACGCGGACGTCGATCGGCACCTCGCCGAGAAACGGCACGCGGTATTCCTCGGCCACGGAACGTCCTCCCCCTTCGCCGAAAATATAGTAGCGATGATCCGGCAGATCCGGGGGGACGAAGTAGCTCATGTTCTCGATCACACCGAGCACGTTGACGTGGACCTTTTCGAACATCTGGATCGAGCGTCGTACATCGGCAAGGGCGATCTCCTGCGGCGTAGTGATCACCACGGCACCCGTGAGCGGAATGCGCTGCGTGAGCGTAAGCTGAATGTCTCCTGTGCCCGGCGGAAGGTCGAAGATCAGAAAGTCCAGGTCACCCCAGACGATCTGCTCAACGAGCATCGTGAAGTAGCCGGCCAGCATCGGACCACGCAGGATGGCTGCCTGATCGCGCTCCATCACGAAACCGATGGATGCAATCTTCACGCCGTATGCTTCATTGGGATAGCCGATGATCTTGCCGTCGGGGGTCTTTTCGGCACGCATGGACTGGTCGGCCAGACCATACATCGTCGGCTGTGACGGCCCATAGATATCCGCATCAAGGAGTCCGACGCTGGCACCGCGCTGAGCCAGGGCCGCCGCGAGGTTCGCCGCCATGGTCGACTTGCCAACGCCTCCTTTGCCGGAGGACACGGCAATCAGGTTCTTCACACCGGAGAGCGAGGCTGACCGTTTGGCATCGACGACCTTCTCGCGAACGAGCACCTCGACGTCGGCCTCGGGATGATCTGCCAGAATGATGGCCTTGCAGTCATGATCAAGCCGCCGGGCAACCCAATGAAGGGGGCCTATTGCTTCCAGAAAGACTCGCACGCGGTTGCCTGCGATCTCAACTGAGTGGATGGCCGAGAGCTCGCCAAGTGTCCTTCCGAGATCAGGGTCAATGATCGATCGGAGTAACTTTTCAATGTCTGCGCTATTCATGTGCTGGGAAGTGAAGTGGAGCGGTGGTGATGGCCGGCATAAGTGCGGGCTGCAAATTTATCATGGATTAGGGCACCGAACGAAGGCACGATAATCGTCCTGAGAATCCGTATCTTCCCAGCCGATTTTGACCTAAAAAACACTTTCGTTTTCAACCGGAGCCCTTACCATGAACCATGTGGTTATCGCCGCCTTCGTCCTTGCTTGCACAGCACAGACGTTTGCGCAGATCTCATCCCGTCCGGAGCCGAAGCCTCACCACTCGGTGCAGATTCCACTTCGACTCACTACCGCGGACATTACGCCTGAAGCCGCCGTCGAAAAGTCGGAGGACGGAACGCAGGCAGTCACCTTCCGTCGTGTCTTCTCATCGGACATTCGCAGCTTGTTCCATTACTTTCCGTTTGGTGTTGCTTCCAACGATATTTTCAAGTACGATCCAAAGTCCAACACGCTTAATCTGACGCGCAACCGGGCCGTCGTCACCAGCAATATCACGGGTGTGGACATTGGCATCATGCGTTCAACCAATGATGGTAAGGCCTGGAACTTTGACATCATCAAGAACACGTCGGAGATGTTCATTGGGATGCCGGTATTCGGCTGGGTAAACCCAGATGAAGGAACAGACGCATCCAAATTCCCGATCGGAATTTATGGTCGGAAGTTTCCGATCCCTGCGCTCACCTTCTCCGGAATGACTCTTTGGAACCGGACAGCTGCCGGTGAATATGAGCTCCCGCTAAGTGATCAGGAACGCCCAGGTACCGGATATGACGTGCAGGATGGTGATATCTACAGCGACAATGCGAACGGCGGCATGCACTTTGCCGGGATGCTGAACCCAGATGGTGTGCAGTACGGTGCCTATGGTTATTTCAATTTCAACCTCGTCGTAGAAGACTACACGCAATCTCCGACGATGCCCGCTGCATGGGGCCTTGAAAAGTTCCGTGCCAGCGAGTCGGCAAGCTCATCATACAACGCACCGATGCTGATCTCAGGTGATTCACTCGGCGGGCTGTATACCTGCTTCAATAACATTCCAGGCGATGATCCAGATAATCGCCGTGGCGTTCAGGTCTCAAAGTCAAACGACGACGGAAAGACGTGGGGCGACTTCAATACGATGCCGGCGGATCTGCTCGACGAGTATGTCAAGACGCGTGGTGGAGACCTCGGGTTTCAGCCCGGCCTGTCCCCATACGACGGAGGAGCGTTCATCGTAACAGGACCAGACAGCTATTCTTTCTTCTTCCGCTACCTGTACGGACTCGCAAGCCAATCACAACAAGGTCAGCTGGACTCACTCCTGGGCTACAACATCGTCGAAGCAGCCTACAAGAACGGCACGTGGACTCTCAACGAAGTTGCTAATCTGAATTCTCTATCGGTCGATGCCGTGTCAACGCAGGACTCTATCTCTCAGGCCATCCAAGCTCCGGCAGTGGTCGTAGCAGCAAATGGCCGTGGACACGAAATCCAAGTTGCTCGCACAGCCGACAACGCAAACCTCGTCGTGAAGTACATTGATCAGAACCCTGAGCGCAAGAACACCTTCACGGCTGTTCGCCGCTTCCAGTTCGCCAACGGCATCTACAACGAGGTCGATCCGC
This sequence comes from Ignavibacteria bacterium, assembly GCA_040380835.1. GTDB lineage: Bacteria > Bacteroidota > Ignavibacteria > Kapaibacteriales > Kapaibacteriaceae > UBA10438. The sequence goes on from JBEIIK010000020.1 coordinate 15,522, forward strand.
CGTACACAGAGAACTTCGACACTGATTTGTTCGTTACGAGCCGTCCGATGGGCTCTAGCCAGTGGATGAGCGCCGTTAACTGCACGAACGACAACGACCACTGCTACCGTACATACATGCCTGACATCGTTCCTTCCCTCGAGAAGATCCCGGTCCTGCGAATGATCGGTACGAATACTGGCTCTATCCCAGCTGCGCTTCCGAAAAGTGTATTCCAGATCATGTGGAACAACTCCTGTGCAGTAGACTTTGCAATGGTCAACCCTTCAGCTGCAGGTGTTAAGGATGAGCTTCGATACGACTTCCGCTTTAACAACGTTGCTCCGAACCCGGTTTCGAACACAGCCGAAGTGACGTTCACACTCGATCGTCCGGCTACGGTTACGATGGAAGTATTCGACATGATCGGCAACAAGCTGGCGACGATGTACTCCCAGTCCCTCAACAGCGGACTTCACGGCGTGAACGTCGATGCCTCAGCCTATGCTACAGGCACGTACAACCTTGCCCTGGTCGTTGATGGCAAGCGCACGATGAAGTCGTTCGTAGTGGTTCGCTAAGAGCAGAAGCCCCCTTCACACCGCGGAAAATTCGTAACATTGGGGCCATTGGTCATAGACCAGTGGCCCCTTTTGTTTGTGATCACAGACCGATCAGGAGAAACTCCCATGCTTCGTGGTTTCCGCCTTACTCTGCTCAGCATCTTCATACTGTCTTCCGTGCCCATGATGGCACAGGAGTGGCTTCAGGCTATCCCGCAGCGAGCGATCTTTTCGATCACCTCGAACCCGCAGAATCCCACTTCTCTTCTGGCTGGTTGTTATTCACGGACGGGACTTCTCAGTACAGATGCCGGCGCAACATGGCTCGAACTGAGTATTGGTGACATAGGTGGTAGCTCGCAGATTTCTGCGCTCCTTTACAATCCGGGCGATACCAACGTCCTGCTCGCCGGTGGAGTCAATTTCAGCGGCGTTGACCGCTCAACAGACGGAGGCGTGACGTGGGAGAATGTTCTGAATGACCCGGAAGGCAAGCGATTCGAGATCTACAGCAACGGAGGTATCGCCTTTAATCCCCGCAACCCTGATACAGTGTACGTTGTTCGAACGTACCCGGCAGCGGTGTATCGCAGCCCCAACAAAGGAGCTCGATGGGATTCAATTGGCTTTATCCCAGTTGGTTCCAGCAGTGCCCGAATCAAGTCGCTGGCGATCTGCCCGCAGAAAGACAGTGCGCACATTATGCTCGCAGGTGGGCGTCCGTCGATGATCTACCGATCCACCAACGGCGGTCGCACATGGGTTGCCTCAGGCACTGCGATCGCTGGTCATCCCGATTGTGACGCCGTGCAGATCCGTTGGAGCCCAACCGTGCCGGGTCGCGTTTACGCCATCGGTCAGTTTGCCATTAGCGCAAATGTTGGCAACGGTGGCCTGATGATCAGCGATGATTATGGCATTACATGGCCCACCAGAAAGTTCATTGACACAGCTTTCCAGTCGCTTGAGGTCTTCCCTACCAAGAACGGTGACGAGATCTTCATCGGTGGCGGCCAGGGGGCTCTTTCCGATAAGGTTATCAAGGGCGACTCGATCGTTCTGCGATCCCCGGACGGCGGCAGTACATGGCAGGATCTGTCAAAGGTCAAATGGACGCAGAATGAGTTGGGAGAAGTGGCCTCTAACATCTGGGGATTCGCTGTCACATCAGTGGCTGGCGTATCAAATGAGGTGATCATGGCCACGGAGGTCGGCGCTTATCGCTCAACAGCCGTTACCTCTGTCAGGTACACATCTGCAACGTCATCCGCACGTATCCGTGCTACGACGAGCTCAGTTCTGATCAGTGTTGAGGATGGACAACCAGCCTCGTATGCTGTGCTGAACCTGCTTGGTGAGTGCGTTGCGCAAGGATCACTCAATGGCCAGTCTGAAGTTCGTATTAGCACGGCTGAGTTTCCCTCTGGAACGTATGCCGTTCTTGTGGTTCAGCTCGATGGAGTGTCGACAGCGCTCATCCAACGGTAGTTCAACAGTTCTCCGGGCCCTGTGCATGCATTGTCAACTGTTCACCAGACTTTGCCTGTGGGCGGTGTGTGGGCTGCTGACAACTAACGTCAGCGCTCAACAATGGACCGAACTGAGTCCTACACTCTCGCACACGGTGGTCCTGAATCCACTCGACCCCGGTAAGCTCTACGTTGGTAACTGGGCCAACCAGCTGCTCCGCTCCGACGATAGGGGGCTCACCTGGCGCACCATAGAAACGGGTGACATCAACGCTCCAAACTTTCTGACGTCAGTCGTCGTGTCCAAAGCCGACACCGGCGTGATCATGATCGGCGGTTTCAATTTCGACGGTATAAAACGAAGCTCCGATGGTGGCGCCAACTGGCAGCGTGCTCTGGCCGATACGCTCAACAATGCCCGCATGTGGTACATATCCGAAGCCATCGTCGAAGATCCGTCACGTCCCGGCCTTCTCTACGCAGCTCGCGGTGCGACGAGCAATGGCATCTGGCGCAGCAGCGATAACGGCATCACGTGGGATAGTATCAGTACGATACCCGGTCAGCTCACCGGTCGACTATGTACGATGGCCATCCGGCCCGACAGCACGAACATTCTCTTTGTCGGTGCAGTGGGTGGTCAGATCTTCAGGTCAGACGATGCTGGTCTTACGTGGAGACGCGTTCCCGTGCTTGACGGAAATCTTACAATTCGCAGTGACAGCGAGATCCCAAAGATCGTCTTCTCACCGCGCGATCCGATGACGGGCTACGCCGTCGTCACGATCATCATCGCCCAGAATATCAAGAACAACGGTGGCGTGCTTAAAACCACAAATGGCGGCGCAACATGGAACCGTATTGCCTTTGCTGATACGAGCCTTTGGGCCGTGGACGTGCGCACCACAAACGGTCAGGATGAGGTCTTCGTAGGGGGCTTCCGGGTTGACAACACCCCGACAACCATTATCGGTGACGGACTTATGTTTCGCTCCTTAGACGGTGGTGCTACCTGGTCACGAATCACCGATGTTCCCTGGGGCAAGAATGAACTCGGAGATACCCTGCGCAACTGCTGGGTGATCCGCTGCGACCCGTCTTCGCGCCGAGTGTATCTGGCGGCTACAACGGGCCTCTATGCACTCGACGATGTTGTGTCTGTCGAAACCGACAACGTTTTGCCAGCACCTCAACATACAGTCAGTGCAACCCTACGAAACGGTACCATCGTAGTGGATGCGCACAAGTGGGCATCTGTACCAACCCATTGGTCGATTACCGACCTACGCGGCCGCCTCATCATTCAGGGTCGCCATGACGCCGCCCTGCCTCTGCGCATCGACGCATCCGTTCTGGTCCCAGGCACCTATGGACTGCAACTGTGGAATGGGGCATCAAATGCCCACACAATTGTCATGATAGCAGAGTAGGATCAGAAATGACAGATGACCGACTACAATCAGTAATCAGTAATCAGTAATCAGTAATCAGTAATCAGTAATCAGTAATCAGTAATCAGTAATCAGTAATCAGTAATCAACAGTTATCCAACACCACGGTGTTAGCAAGATCGCCGAGGCGGTCAATTGAGCATGTGACCACATCACCGGGTTTGAGCCACCAGGCGGGGTCATAGACCTTACTGCCGTTGAGTTCAAGAAAGCAGCCCGTACCACACGTGCCACTGCCAATGACGTCCCCGGGGTAAAGCGTTACACCGTAGCTCGCACGCTCGATGATCTGAGCGAATGTCCACGACATATCCCTGACGTTGCCGACGGAGACGTCCTGACCGTTGATTACGCACTTCATGGCCAGGTCGTAATGATTTCCGACCGGCGTCGACGTTGTCACATCGGCCAGTTCGTCGGGAGTGACGAGCCAGGGTCCAAGCGATGTGGCAAAGTCCTTGCCCTTTGCCGGACCGAGATTGAGCTTCATCTCCTGCATCTGCAGAACGCGGGCACTCCAGTCATTCATGACCATGAGTCCGGCGATATAGGCATCGGCTTCTGAGGCCTTGATATTGCGCCCCTTCTTCCCGATCACAATCGCACACTCGAGTTCAAAGTCGAGCTGCTGACAGTGAAGGGGCTGCACATGAATGTCACCCGGACCAAACACGGCCTGATGGTTCGTGAAGTAGAAGATCGGAATCTCATCAAACTCCGGGATCATCTCCAGACCACGGTTACGGCGTGCTGCTTCGACGTGCTGCCGGAATGCATAACCATCACGCATTGATGTTGGATGCGGCACCGGAGCACAGATCTTTGCTTCTGAAGCTACTACCGAGCAGGCACTACGGTCCGCATCAGCAACACCATTGAACCAGGCTATGGCCTGCTCAACAGCGTGGCGGGCTGCCTCGCCCCCTCGCAGATAGGCAAGCATGTCAGCTGGCGCGCCGGCAATACCGCTGGCCGCAACGTCAAGAATATGATCACCGACGAGGACGCCAAGGCGTTCTTCGCCGTTACGAAGGATCGTGCAAAGTTTCATGTCAGGTTACGGGGCTTAACGGTTTAAAGCATGGCGCAGTGACAGCACGCCAACGGTACCAAATCCGAACAGGAACATCAGCTGGAACGGAATGGCCGCGATCTCGAGGTATCGGAATGAGTTGGCGATGCCAAAGACAAAGTATGCTGCGAAAGCCAGCTCGACGATGACGATCCAGCTGATCTTGGTCTGCACGTAGCGCTTTTTCTTCCACTGATCGTTGGCCTGCTGAATGGCAAACTTCGGTGTACGTTTGAACTCGGACTTCTTCCCGATCAGGGCTTCAATGACAGCACGCGTGTTGTTGACAGCCAGGCCCATGGAGCCTGCCATGAAGACCGGAAACAGCAGAAGTCGACGCTGCCAGTCAAGGTGAATAGCGCGCTGCGCATACATGTAGAACAGGAAGGTAGAAATGCTGGCCAGCACAAACACCGACATGATGCTGTAGAAGTCGTTATAGGACATAAGACCGAATAGCTGCGTCGGCGATGACTCGACCGAATTCTTGATCACCACGATCGGCACGTTCAGAACGGCCACCATGATGATGAACGGGAAGACGATGTTGCTCGTCAGGTGTACCGTGCACTCGAGCTTGTGTTTGAGCGACAGACCGCTCTTCCACACCGAAGGCAGCAGCTTCTTGGCTGTCTCTACAGCCCCCTTCGTCCAACGGAACTGTTGCGTCTTGAGTGAATTGATGTCGGCCGGGAGCTCGGCCGGCGAAGTGACGTCGTTCAGGAAAACAAATCGCCAGCCGCGCAGCTGTGCACGATAGGACAGGTCCAGATCCTCGGCCAGCGTGTCGCTATGCCAGTTACCGGCATCTTCGATCGTTGACTTACGCCAGACGCCTGCTGTACCGTTGAAATTGATGAAGAACCCAGCCTTGTGGCGGATCTGCTGCTCAATGACAAAGTGGCCGTCAAGAGCCAGTGCCTGGGCCTTCGTCAGAAAACTGTAGTCTTCGTTGAGGTGCTCCCAGCGCGTCTGAACCATGCCTACCTTCGGGTCGGCAAAGTACGACACGGTCTTGCGGAGGAAATCCTTCTTCGGCACAAAGTCGGCATCGAAGATCGCAATGAACTCGCCCTTGGCAACGGCAAGGCCTTCTTTGAGCGCACCGGCCTTGTATCCCTGCCGGTTCGTGCGGTGGATGTGCTTGATGTCGAAGCCTTCGGCGCTGAATCTGTCGGCAAGGCGACGTGATATCTCCACGGTCTCATCGGTTGAATCGTCGAGCAGCTGGATCTCAAGCCGATCCTTCGGATAGTCGATCGCACAGACGGCCTCCACCAGACGATCAACAACGTAGAGCTCGTTGTAAAACGGCAGCTGAATGGTCACCACCGGAAGGTGATCCTTCATCGCCACATCCGGACGGGCGTAGGCCACTTTCTGCGTCTTGTGGTAATAGTAAATCATCACCAGGCCGTGCAGTCCAAAAGCGAACAGCACGCACAGTGAGAGGAAGTACACGGCAAGAAGAATATCTTCCATGAACGGGGCGATCGTGACGGTGAAAAGGAAAATTGGCTGATGTCTATGGCATCACCGCTTCACCAGTCGGAAACCATGGCCAGAAGCACGTCGTCGGCGATCCGCTGCAGAGCCCGCTCAGCAGCACGGCGTCTGCCTTCGGTTGGATCACTCACGTCATAGACGTCGAAGTTTTCGAACGTCTTCTTCCAGACCACTACGTTCTTGACGGCATCGAAGTATTCAACTTCGACACCCACGACGATGCGTCGCTTCCCCTCTAAGTCCCCCGTCTGCAGTGTGGCAACCTGATCCTGCACACGCGTCAGGATCGGAGAGAGTCTCGCATCACCGTTTTCCTCGACCAGGCGAACGGTGTTGTCGCTTCGGAACCTCTTCACCAGCGTTTCGGTCGCAAACTCCCGAAACGTTGGATCGCCAAACCCACTTCGATCGATCACCGAGGCGATCGAGACCGTCGAAATGTGCTCTGGAACCGAACCGCCGCGGAACGAATAGCATCCCGAGACGATGAGTACCAGTATCCCAAAGGCAACACGCGAAACTAGACGTGCGTCGATGTGACCATCATGACGGATGTATGAAACATTATTCATCGACGTCCCTCGGCAGCAAACGGATTGGTGCGGCGCTCCTTGCCTATCGTCGTTTTTGGCCCATGTCCCGGCCATGCCACCAATTCATCCGGGAGAAGAAAGAGCTGCGTCCGGATGGAATGGATGAGTTCGTCCATGTCCCCACCGGGCAGATCGGTGCGCCCAACAGAGCCGTCGAACAGCGTATCACCCACAAAAACGCGTCCGGCCAACCGCTCGACGAAGCAGATGCCCCCTTCGGTATGACCTGGCGTGTGAAGCACGTCAAGTGACAAGCCCGAGGCCACTGAAAGAGAGCGTACATCATTGCCGATCGTAACGGCATCATGAACCGGCTCGATGGCAAAGGGAAGGGGCCAGATGGTATGCGCCATAGGATCGGTGAGTCGATAGAGATCCGCCTCGTGCACAACCACGCGGGCACCTGTATGACGCTGAAGACGTGCGCAATCAGCCGTATGATCCCAGTGCGTGTGCGTTAGCAGAAGGTCGGTGAGTGTCCAGGACTTCTCGCCAAGAACTCGCATGACAGGTTCAAAAGCTCCATACGGAGCATCGACCAGAAATGCCGTCCGGGATGCCTCATCCCCCACGAGATAACAGTTGGTCGCCACCGGACCACATTCGAAACAGAACATGGCTCGAAGTTACGATGGGTATTGACTCTCGTTCCTATCTTTGCAGCGATTCACAAGGAGATGTCATGGCAGGAACAGATCCACTCGTCAATTATCTACCGCTGATGATCATGATCGTCATCGGTCTAATCTTTGGCGTCAGCAATATCCTATTGGCCGAGAACCTTGGTCCTCGCAAGAGCACGCGCTCGAAGCTCTCGACGTATGAGTCTGGGATGGAGCCGCTCAAAAGTGCCCGTGAGCGATTCACGGTCAAGTTCTATCTCGTGGCCATGATGTTCATCCTGTTCGACATCGAAATCGTCTTCATGTATCCTTGGGCCGTACAGTTCAGGGAACTCGGAGGCTATGGTCTGGTGTCTATGCTCCTGTTCATGATCCTTCTCTTTGCCGGCTATCTCTATGTCCTCAAGAAAGGTGCACTAAAATGGGATTGAACGAACAGATCGCTCGCGATGGATTCGTTACCACCACGGTGGAATCACTCATCACATGGGCACAGCGCAATTCGCTATGGCCGATGCCGATGGGTATATCGTGCTGCGCCATTGAAATGATGGCATTCGGCGGACCACGGGCCGATTCGTCTCGGTTCGGCTCAGAACGCTTCTCGTTCTCGCCACGTCAGGCAGACCTTATGATCGTCGCAGGAACGGTGACCTACAAGATGTCCTGGGTTGTCAAGAAGGTCTGGGACCAGATGCCTGATCCGAAGTGGTGCATTGCCATGGGCGTCTGCACATCCACAGGCGGCATGTTCCGCTCGTATCCGGTTGTGCAGGGGATAGATCAGTTTCTGCCCGTCGATGCCTACGTCTCTGGCTGCCCTCCGCGCCCAGAGGCCCTGATGAAGGCGCTCATGTACATTCAGGACAAGGTGGCCCAGTCGAAGCCACAGCTGATCAATCTCGGCAAAGACAGCGGAGATGTGCGCCGCTCTGATCTGATCCTGACCCCGTAATGCTCGTAACGGGTTTTATGACGGGGACGTCGGTAGATGCGATCGACATTGCCACATGCGACATTGAATCGAAGGGAGACCGCCAGGCGGTCTCCCTTCGCTCATTTACATCCAGCCCCTTCTCAGAAGAATTGCGCGAGCTGATCCTGCGGTGCATGGCCGGACGTGCCTCAATCGAGGAGTTGTCAGACCTGCCCTTTACGCTCGCCCACGCCTTTGCCGATTCCTTCGCAGAGCATTGCGCCACGCACAGTGTGAAGCCTGAACTCATCGCTGTGCACGGACAGACGCTCTGGCATCATCCTCCGGTATCGACATGGCAGAGCATTGCGGGTCCGGCGCTTTCGGCCCTTACGCTCCTTCCCGTGGTCAATGATTTCCGCTCAGCTGATGTTGCTGTCGGCGGACAGGGGGCTCCTCTTGTGCCGATGTACGATCATGCGGTCTATGGTGGCACCGAAATTAACCGTGTGACGCTGAACATCGGTGGTATGGCCAACATGACGGTGCTGAGAGCAGGTGACGGGATCGAAAAACTCATTGCCTTTGACTGCGGTCCGGGAAACGTCTGGATGGACCACGCGGCACGAATCACCTATGGCAAGCGCTACGATAGCAACGGAAGCATTGCACGCGCCGGACGTGTTCTGGCGCCGATGCTGGCCGAAATGAAGTCGATCCCCTACTTCACGGCCATTCCCCCAAAGTCCACCGGACGGGAGCTGTTCACCACCTCAGAGCTGCAGCGACTTGTCACAAAGTACTCGCACCCGTCGAGCCCCCTGGAGGATGTTCTCACGACCGTCACCGAACTCACAGCATGGTCGATTGCCGACCACATTCATCGCTATGCAGCCGACTGCCAGGAGGTGATCATCTCTGGAGGGGGCTCGCAGAACGCCTACCTGGTTGAGCGCATCGGAAAACTGCTTTATGAGGCAGGCCAGCCGTGCCGGGTGACGGTCGATCCGCTCTGGGCCGAAAAAGAAGCGATGGCCTTTGCCTACCTCGGCTGGCGCACGCTCCATGGCCTGCCGGGTAACGTTCCGTCGGTGACCGGCGCACAACGCCCTGTGGTTTTGGGGACAATTGCCCGCGCGTGAACTCTCGGCCGGTCGTAGGCGTTTCGTAGTTTTGCGCCTGAAAAATTCTCCGGCAGCGCCGCCTCCTGCACACGGTCAGCCCCCTGTCATCACCATTATCACCGCACAGCAGCTATGAGCTTCAACCTGCAGTTATCCGAAACCCACGAGATGATCCGCGAAACGGCCCGCCAGTTTGCAAAGGACGAGGTCGCACCGACGTCGATTGAGCGTGATAAGTCGGGTGAGTTCCCCACTGAGATCGTCAAGAAGATGGGCGAGCTCGGCTTCCTGGGCATGATGGTCTCTCCGGAATGGGGCGGCTCTGGACTCGATGCCCTCAGCTACGTCATCGCCATGGAGGAGATCTCAGCTGTTGACGCAGCCGTCGGTGTGGTGATGTCGGTGAACAACTCTCTCGTCTGCTGGGGACTTGAGACCTTTGGTAACGATGAGCAAAGGGAGAAGTGGTTGCGTCCTCTGGCAACCGGCACCGTGCATGGAGCCTTCTGCCTGTCGGAGCCGGAAGCCGGTTCGGATGCGACATCGCAGCATACAACTGCTGAAAAGGTCGATGGTGGATGGGTACTCAACGGCACAAAGAACTGGATCACCAACGGTACCACGGCAAGCACGTACCTTGTCATGGCTCAGACCAATCGTGAACTGCGCCACAAGGGCATCACCTGCTTCATTATCGATCGCAGCACTCCTGGCTTCGAGCCGGGACTCAAGGAAGACAAGCTCGGCATTCGCTCGAGCGACACATGTTCGATCGGACTGACAAATGTCTTCGTGCCCGATGACCAGATCCTCGGCGGCGTAGGCATGGGCTTTAAGATCGCTATGGAGTCCCTCAACGGCGGACGTATTGGCATTGCTGCACAGGCCCTGGGCATCGCCAAGGGCTCATTCGATGCAGCCCTGAAGTACTCTACGCAGCGTAAAGCCTTTGGCAAGCCGATCTCCGATCTGCAGGCCATTCAGATGAAGCTTGCCGACATGTCAACGCGACTCGAAGCAGCACGCATGCTGACCTACCGCGCTGCCTACATGAAGGACCAGCACCAGAACTACATCAAGGCCGCGGCTCAAGCCAAGCTCTACGCGTCAAAGACAGCTGTGCACAACGCCCTCGAAGCCATCCAGGTGCACGGCGGCTACGGCTATGTTCGCGAGTACCTCGTCGAGCGCTATCTGCGTGATGCCAAGATCACCGAGATCTACGAAGGCACCAGCGAGATCCAGCACATCGTCATCGCACGGGAGCTGCAGAAAGAGCTGTGAGACACCTGCGGTGGGACACGCGCTTCGCGCGTGAGACACGGCTGCGCCGTGGAGGGGCAGCTTCGCTGCGGAGGGACGCTTCGCGTGGAGGGGCAGCTTCGCTGCGGAGGGACGCTTCGCGTGGAGGGGCAGCTTCGCTGCGGAGGGACGGCTACGCCGTGGAGGGGCAGCTTCGCTGCGGAGGGACGGCTGCGCCGTGGAGGGGCAGCTTCGCTGCGGAGGGACGGCTACGCCGTGGAGGGGCAGCTTCGCTGCGGAGGGACGGCTGCGCCGTGGAGGGGCAGCTTCGCTGCGGAG
>JBEIIK010000021.1:0-25975 GCA_040380835.1 Ignavibacteria bacterium
AACAGATCTACAAGCACAGAGTCGATGCGTCCGCAGATGTACTCTTCGACATAGATCAATCCCGAGACACGAGTGTTGGGTGGATAGTCGCCCGGAAGTACCTGGACGTCAATGCTGTCAGTCTGCCCGGCGCGCATAGCAAGGGTCGAACGCGAGAGCTTTGCATTCCTCAATCCCGGCGAAGTGCGCACACGCACCGTATGCGCTAGGTCTGCGGTGTTCTTGATGCGCACTGTGAACGTACGTTCCGGCACACAAACGTAAGCCGAACCAAGCGCAACAATGCTCGGCTCGGCCGAGACGTCCGATAGTAGGAAGGATCCCTTCACAGGAACCGCGGGACGTACATCCGGAATATCCGTCTCAATCTCGATCGTGTCGTCGTAACGTCCGGGAACGGGAGGGTCAAACATCACCGAGATGGACTTCTCCTCTCCCGGGAACACTACCAGTGGGAAGCCGGGTCCAGTGACGAAGAACGGACCATTTGCACTGCGGCGCCGCGCACTTAGCACCGTTACGGGCACGCTGCCCTTGGCACGCACAATGATCCTCTGCTCATCGGTACGCTTGCTGCAGCGGTATTCCCAGCCGAGTGTGTCGGGTGTGACCTGCACCTCGTTACTCGTAACGGAGAATCGAATATCTGATGACGCGCGAGTGGTGCATGATGTGGCTCCCACCACTTCGATCACGCCGCGGTACTCCGTCGGCACTGGAGAACTGAACCTCAGATCAACGACAATGCTATCACCACGCTTTAGGCTGCGCGGCAACGAGGGAAGGACAAAGCGCAGAAGCGCTGGAAGGGGCGAGATGCGGATCTCAGAGATCAGGACACTATCACCCTGCGCCAGCGTGATCACCGCACGCCCCCCGAGCGTGTCTCCCGGCATTCCTGTGTCGGCGATGACAGCTGGACGGATCATCACCTCGGGCTGTTCGACAACGCCGGTGACAATGACCGGGATGAGGGTATCGCATGGGGCAATACGCACGTATACTGTGTCTGAGAACGCACCCGGAACGGTCGGTGTGAAGCCGACAACGATCTGTTTGGTCTGTCCTGCAATGATATCGAAGGTCGTGGTCGGACGCACCACAACGACCTTCGTTTCCGCATAGGCCGTGACCGCAGCCTGAACAAATCCGATGTTGGTGACATTGATATTTCGTTCGATGAGCGACCCGAGACACAATGACCCGAGGTTGATAGCGCGCTTGTCAACCACTACACGAGGTCTATCGGAGTATCCCTGCAGGTTCACATACCACGGGCTCTTGGCGCTACGCCTGCGAGTGAGGTCATTGTTGACGATCTCCAGCGTCGTGTTGTCTCGCCCCTTTTCAGGCGCATAGACGATGAGCAGGGTATCGAGTTCACCTACAGAGAACTTCCACGGAATACCCTTGCGTCCACTTGTAAAGCCGACGATCGTAAACGCCGGCGATGCGCCATTGTCAATTCGCAGAGCTGAGATCTCCAGCGGGGCGTTTCCGGTGTTGGAGATCGGCACCCTGAGCGTATCGCTTTGCTTGCAGCCGGCTGCAACAAATGCACCGGTCGGACAGGTGATGATGGGTGAAAGTCCGTAGATGCGAACAGTGATGAATGTATCCCTCGGACAGGGTCCGAGCCGAACCCGGAACCGGGCCTGCGTCCAGCCGGTATCACGCGGGATGCAGTTGATGTAGGTAAGCGTCACGTCCGATCGCACAACCTCCGGGTAGCGTCCGGCGATCAGCGAGATCGTTGTGTCACCACTGACATAGGAGATCGAAATGATCGACTCCAGCATCGTCGAAGACGAAGATCTCCAGACAAGGGTCTTGTTAAGGGGCTGCCCTACCGGCGCCGTGAACGTCACAAGCGTATCTGCCGGATTCGCCGTAGGGGCGTAAGGCAATCCTTCAAGCTGCACGTACAGGGTGGTATCGGGCTGCTGGAACGTCACAGCAAGCATCGCCGAGTGGGCTGAGCGTGTGGTCGGACGGTAGGTGACGATCACATTCTGATTTGCGCACGAACCGATGGTAGCTGGCAACGGGCCATTCGTGATGCTGAACATGGCAGCATCAATACCGGTGATCGTGGCAGTCCATGGAGATGCAAACCAGTTTATATTCCGAAACCGGACCGTGTCGCGTGCTGTGGAGTCGGGACAGACAAATCGAAAGCTGAAGATCGTGTCCGTCTGTGTGCGCAGGGCGGGTGCGGTGCGAAATATGCCTTCTCCGACAACCCAGCCGTTGTTATCATCCAGGAAGAAGACATCGTCCATGTCGGCGCCGTCAAGTCCGCAGGATTGCTTCGTCCATGACTGACCGGCATTCGATGTGTAGTAGACGGCTTCATTCGTTCCCGCGGCCCAGCCGCGCTGGGTGTCATGCAGGAAGGTTCCATACATGGCCTCACCGGAAATGAAGTCGCGCCACGTTGTTCCGCGATTGGTACTGAAGCGCATTCCCGGTGTGGCCAGCACGCCAGTGACACAGCGTTCCTGCGCGTTGGGAAGCAGCACGGACTGGCCAATCATCGCCAGTTCTTCATGCCACGGAGAGTTGGTTCCGGTATAGGCCTGGACGGCCCACGTAACACCGTCATCATTAGACCTCCACAGCACACCGCTGCCGATGGCAAACACTTCGCCGGGGGCCATATCGGATGCCCAGTACGGATCGGAAAGCACCGAACGCGGTTCCGACACATCGGTCACGGTGGTGAACGTCGTGCCGCCGTCGGTGGTCCGAAGGAACGTGCACGAAGCGCAGCCCCCTCCGGTGAACCATCCTTCTGTAGCAGACTTAAACCAGCCTCCCCAGATCGTTGGCGACCCAGTCGGCTTAATGCTGAACCATGTTACCCCGCCGTCCGTGGATTTGAACATCCCGCACGGACCTGAACAGTAGCCGGTGTTGGCATCAAGAAACTGGATGTACTCGAGATGACAGGTTGCTGCACCCGGGACCGCCGTGCCCCTCCAGGTGTTGCCACCATCGGTGGTGCGAACCACATATCCCCGGAACTGATCACAGGCCCAGCCGAGGTTAGGATTCGATGGAAGGAAGAAGATGTCGAGGTAGTAGCCCGCGTCATACGGAGCCGGCAGGGTCACCTTTTTCCATCGCTGCGCAGTCTGACCGCTCAGCGATACAACGCTGAGGACGGCGATCAGGATGGTGAGCAGTCGTTTCATGGCAACAGGCAGGAAACATAGCAAATCGCTAGTTCCCGCGACCGGAAAAAACGACCGGAACCCCACGATGGTTCCCCCCCCTGGACGGACTGACTAGCGGCGGAAGGTGTCTTCGCGCGCGGGACTCGTCGAAACCCACGTCACGCGCGTAGCGAGCATGCCCTCAATGGCCTCGACGTAGTGCTGGGCCGCAGGCGGAAGGTCAGCAAATGTGCGGACGCCCTCAAGTGAAGACTTCCAGCCGGCAAATGTCACGAACGTACATGTAACTCGAGAGAGTGTCGCTACATCGGCCGGGAACGTCCGGACTGGCCTGCCGTCAAGTTCATAGCCCGTACAGACGCGTATCTCGTCAAGCGCTCCAAGCACATCGAGCTTCGTCAGGGCGATCTCCGAGACACCATTGACCATGATCGAGTATCGCAGTGCAGGAATGTCCAACCAGCCGCACCGGCGACTCCGGCCTGTAGTAGCACCGAATTCATGACCCTCGCTCCGTAGCAGCTCGCCGGTCTCGTCAAGTAGCTCGGTCGGGAACGGTCCATTACCCACGCGTGTGCTGTAGGCCTTCACAACGCCCATGACCGAATCGATACTCGTGGGCGGAATACCCAGGCCTGTGCAGGCACCGCCCGAAGTAGGGTTGGAGCTCGTGACGAACGGATACGTGCCGTGATCAAGATCCAGAAGAGCCCCTTGAGCACCTTCAGCCAGCACATTCTTTCCGGATGCAATGGCCGTATTGAGTAGCAGTGTGGTGTCGGTGATGTACGGGTCGATCTGCGAGTCAAAGGCCAGGTACTCTTCGATCATGTCGTCGACATTAAGAGGCTCGGCACCGTAGAGTGATTGCAGGATCCTGTTCTTCTCGTCGAGGTTCGCACGGATCTTCTCTCGCAGCAGCTCCCGGTCAAGCAGGTCCACGATCCGGATTCCCGTGCGGAGCGCTTTGTCGTAGTATGCCGGACCAATGCCACGGCCTGTAGTGCCGATCGATCCTGCGCCTTTTTCCCGAGCCGCATCCATCATCTTGTGATACGGCATGATCAGATGCGCCTTGTGAGAGATCTGCAGACGTCCGGCGACTTCTATTCCCATGGACTCCAGCATATGGATCTCTTCCATGAGAGCCACAGGATCTATGACCACACCGTTGCCAATCACACAGGTGGTGTTGGGATGGAGAATTCCGGAAGGGATCAGGTGCAGGACAAATTTTCTGCCATCGAAAACGATGGTGTGTCCGGCATTAGCCCCGCCCTGGTAGCGGGCAACAATGTCTGCCTGCTCCGAAAGCAGATCGACGATCTTTCCCTTGCCTTCGTCGCCCCATTGCGCCCCAACAATGATGGATACGCTCATGAAGGGGGCCGATCAGGCTTCGGTATGGACGACGGTACCGACGTTCTTGTGCTTGACGCGCTCAGTGTACCAGATCAGGAATGACGAGGCAACGTAGATCGATGAGTACGTACCGACGACGATACCAACGAACATCGTGAACGCAAAACCTTCGAGAACATCACCGCCCAGGAACACCATCACCAGAAGGGCTGCAAGCACCGAGATACCGGTGATAAGCGTGCGGCTAAGTGTTTCGTTAAGGGAATGATTGACCAACTCGGCAAGAGGCATCGAGCGATGCTTCTCGCGGTTTTCACGGATACGGTCAAACACCACCACCTTGTCGTTGATCGAGTATCCAAGGATCGTAAGGTAGGCAGCAAGTGAATTAATCGAGAGCTCAAGATTCAAGATGCCGAGCTTGTTGACCAGCACGGAGATCACGAAGGCCATCGTTACGTCATGGGCAAGGGCCACAATGGCCGACACGCCATAGACGAACTCGAAACGAAATGCCACGTACAGAAGAATGATCACCGTGGCGATGATCAGCGAAATGATGGCGTCCGTAGCCAGTTCGGCAGATACCTTGGCACCGACGTTATCGGCCCCAAGCAGGACAACGGCCTTCTCTCCATTTTTCGAGAAAGCGTCATTGAGCTTTACTACAAGATCCGCGGATACCTTCGATGCATCATCCTTGAAGTCATTGATGCGGATAAGGAAGTTTCCGGGGTCACCGAATGTCTTGATCTCGGCGCTCGTGTAGCCTGCCGAGGTCAGAGCCGCGCGCACCTGTTCCGCATTTGTCGCCGTGTTAGCGAACGAAACCGTCGTCTGCGTACCACCCGTGAAGTCGATACCCGGTTCGATCAGCTTCGGAAGTCCCAGGCCGGGGATCTGAGGAATCAGAATGATGACCAGGCCGATGACGCTGGCAAGAATTGACAACCGCAAAAAGAAGTTACGGTTGGTGACAAAGTCAATGTTTGTCTTTTTGATCAGGTCCATGTTAGGCCGTCCTCTTCTGTCCAATGTTCAGGGTCGTGGCACCACCGGCGATCAGCAGCTGGAACATGGCGCGCGTTACAACGACGGCCGTGAACAGCGTGATGATCGCACCCACGAGAAGGGTGATGGCGAATCCCTTGATCGGTCCGGAGCCCCAGATCATTAGCGGAATAGCGCCGGCGATGTTAGTCAGGTTCGAGTCGAGAATGGCACTCCAGGCGCGGCTGAAGCCCTGTTCGACAGCGCTCTTGAGCGACTTGCCTGCATAGAGCTCTTCTCGGATACGCTCAAAGATCAGGATGTTGGCATCCACGGCCATGGCCGTCGAGAGGATCAGACCAGCAATGCCCGGAAGGGTCATTGTTCCGCCAAAGGCCGCCAGTCCGGCAACCGTCAGCAGGATATTCATGAGCAGTGCCACGTCGGCGATAGCGCCACCGACGGCGTAGTACGCCATCATGAACAGGATGATCAATGCGAACGAGATGCCAGTACTGGTCAGACCACGACGGATCGAGTCTTCACCGAGAGACGGACCGACTACGCGTTCTTCGATGATCTTAACCGGTGCCTTCAGAGCTCCGGCCTTGAGAACAACTGCGAGTCGCATCGCATCTTCCGGCTTGAATGATCCGGTGATCTGTGATGATCCGTTCGGGATCTTGTTCTGAACTGTCGGAGCCGACCACACACGATCGTCAAGCACCACTGCGATGCGCTTGCCGATGTTGGCACCCGTAACACGAGCCCATTCGTCGGAACCCTCGGCATTCATGTTCATCAGCACAATCGGCTGATTTGAGTTATCGAAGCTCGGATAGGCATCCTCGATCACGTCGCCCATCAGATCGGCATCGCGGGCAACACCGTAGATCTCGTAGGCCTCAGGTTTACCCCCTGGCTTGCTGGCTTCCCCGTTGGCCGTGACGAGAATATCGACATCGCCTGGGATGGCGGCACGGACCTGCGGGATGCTGAGGATCTTGAGAAACTCCTGCAGCTTTTCAGCCGGGATGCGGAACATGAAAATTCCGTTTTCGGGGAGTTGATCGGGCGTAACTCCGTTGACCTTCAATCCCACCATATCAAACTGCCGCGGTTGCGACTGTTCATTATCAGCTACGGAACCGAAGATCATGTAGCTGAAGGGGTACTCGGCCATGATGCGACGGGCCCTTTCATCATCACTCAGCCCCTTGTATGGATCCTGTGGACCCTTAGAGGTGTCCTTGGCGACCGTTGACGAATCAGCCTTCTTGGCCGTATCGGCCTTGGCGGCAACGTCCTTCTTGCTGGTGTCTGCGGCTGCCGTATCGGCAATCGGCGCCGTTACCGTGATGCCTGACTTGTAGTTTCGGTAGGCCTGGTCGATCGCGTAGAAGGTCTTGACCAGGTTGCGGTCCATCATCACGCGTTTGAACTCCAGGCGAGCGGTCTGCTGAAGAAGTTCACGCATTTGCAGTGTATCCTTTTCATCGGGAAGCTCGATCACCAGTCGGCGTGAACCCTGCTTCTGGATGCTGACCTCCGAGACACCGTACTTGTTGATACGCTGTGAGAGCACTTCCACGGCCTGATCAACCGATCCGTTGGCATCACGGCGCAGCTTGTCCTCAGCGGCCTGTTCGGTCAGTTCCGAAGCTGGGAAGTAGTTTATCAGTTGCTTGCCACGGGCGCGGAACTTTTCAAGGAACACCGTCAGGACGTCCACGTCGGTGTTTTCTGTGGCGCGGCGCGTCTCCTCAATGATGGCGCGGAAGTCATCATCGACAGCCGTAGCGTCGGCTGAGGATTCGATGAGCTTCAGAACGTCCACCTCAAGCGTCAGGTAAGCTCCACCTCGCAGGTCGAGGCCTAGCTTGAGTCGTCCATCACGAGCACTTTCGAACGCTTCCTTGTTGTCGGCATCCCAACGGGCCAGGGCCTCACGTCCGGCGCGGGACGTATCAGCTTCGAGCTCGGCCCGCTCTGAGCTGAGCAGGGAGTAATTGATCGTTGGCCACAGTAGCAGAACAGCTGCTGCCAGCGGCAGTATTAAGAGCAACCATTTGCCCAGATTTTTCGAACTCAAGGGTCCTCCACGTCAAACTATCGGCAAAGCCCCACCACCCCCGCCAAGGGGGTCGGAAGAACGGCGAATATACGTAATGCTAGTTTTGTAGCATCTATGGATCGACGTCAAACCGAATCGCCCGGTATCGACTGGGCCCGCTACCCAATACCTCGGGTGCGCCACCATGCCAACCCCCAGGTATACATGCCGGCCTCTCAGCAGCACATGATCGCCCCCTGGTATCCTCCAACCCGGGAACGGGCGGAATGGGGCTCGTGGTTCGCCAACGGACTCCCCGCCAACGTTCTTGACCTGGGCTGCGGACGCGGGGCATTTTTGCTCCAGCACGCTCTGATGTTCCCGGAGCGCAACATCCTCGGTATCGAGGTTCGGGGAATTCTGGCTGATTACATTAATGACGTCGCCCGCGGCGAGGGACTTGGCAACGCCCACGCTGAATGGTACACACTGGCCAACGGACTGAACTGGATAGAACCGGAAACGATCGACTACGCGGTCTATCTGTTTCCGGATCCGTGGCCCAAGAAGCGACATCACAAGAGACGGGCATTTACGGCCGAGTTTCTGGCCCTGGTGCACCGTGTGCTCAGGCCCGGGGCCCGACTGTGGCTGGCCACGGACCGTCCGGATGTGGATGCCTACCAGCGCGAGGTGATAGATGCCTCGCCCCTTTTCGATATCCAGCCCCTTGCCGACGATGATTCCTGGCCCTTTGCGTTTCGAACCGATCAGCAAATGTTCTGCGACGCCAAGGGTATCCCGTACGTCCGCTACAGCGCCCTGCGACGTTCCTGACGTGCTCGATCCGGAGATCATCCTGATGGCCTATCAGCGGGGCTTTTTTCCTATGGGTGACGAGCACACAGGAGAGATCTTCTGGCACCGTCCGCCGATGCGGGCCATAATTCCGCTCGACCACGTACAAATCCCGAAATCGGCTCGGAAAGAGTCCACCAGGGGGCAGCTGCGCACTACGATAAATCAGTGCTTCACTACGGTTATATTACGCTGTTCGCAACGCGACCAGACGTGGATCACTCCGGAAATCATCGATGCGTACGCGGAACTCCATGCCATGGGCCATGCCCATAGCGTGGAAACGTGGTACGGCGACGACCTTGTCGGCGGTCTGTATGGTGTGGCGATCAACGCGGCATTCTTCGGCGAGTCCATGTTCTCGCTTCGGTCTAATGCTTCGAAGGTGGCCTTTGCGAGCCTTGTGGACCATTTACGCGACAATCATTTCGTCCTGCTGGACACTCAGTACATCAATGACTTCACTGCCGGGCTCGGGGCGATCGAAATCCCCGATGCCGACTATATCGACCTGCTCACAGAAGCACTGGCTCGCACCGACACGTCGTTTGTCTAGGCTTGCCCTTGCCGGACTGTGTATCGTGGTAAGTTCCTGCGATCTGCCTCGCTATGTGCGCAGCGCCGAGCCACCGCCAGCGCCGCCAACACCACCGGTATGCGCGGCCTTGCCTGCACCGCTGCGGTCTGTCGATATGTCTCGTCCGACATCGGAGGGCTTTACTCGCTGGAGCTTTTCGCGGGTGGAGGGGGCAAGCACGATGGAACAGGAATACGCACTGATGCCACTCGGGGCCTCACGGGCCAGCGTCCTTCTCGGCGCGCAAGCCCGCGACGCACACCCAATGGTCTTTGACATCATCAATGCGGTTTACGTGCAGCCGTCACGTCCGGAAAGTGCCGCTTCGACAGCAGTGGCGTTTCTGACCACCGTCCGGCTCTCGGGACGTATCATGAGTGATGCATCAATCCATCGTGCTGTGGTGTCCGCAGCAACGGTATCGATCGACTCAGCGGTGATCGTCGATGAGCCGCATGCATGGGACGGACATCCGGCCGTGACCCCCGACGGGCGCTGGATCATCTTTGCGTCCGACCGCTCGGGATCGCTTGGCGGAGCCGATCTCTGGTATGCCCCGTTCTCGGCAGGAGCAGCCGGAGCGACTCGACCTCTCTACGGAGCCAACACGCCCTGTGATGAACTCAGTCCGTCGGTCACGTCGCAGAACTCGCTACTCTTCAGTTCCGCCGGGCAGACCTCGCATGGCGGCTATGATATCCATGAGGCCGTACTTCTGCAGGAAGGCGACTCTCTGCGTGTGGCATCGGTCATCAACGTCGGATTGCCGATCAACTCGCCCGCCGACGAGATCTTTCCGGTACGTCTTCCGGATTCAACGTTCTATGTGGCCTCGACACGGTCGTCGGGCCGAGACCCTGAGCGGCGTGACTTCGACATCTGGGTGCTGCATCGCTCGCCGAGCTTCGAGCCCACTGTAAAGGTTGCCGAACTCGACCCTTTTGCGGCCGGAGCCGCCACCTTCACCGGGACGGTCATCAACACGACCACCAACCGCCCGGTTGTCGATGCCGAGGTCGTGGCCCGTCTGCCGGAGTCAACCACGGTGCTATCTAGCACCCGTACGGACACCTCCGGAACGTACCGCCTGCGTATTCCCGTGGAGCGTCCGGTGGAGATCACCGCCCAGGACCGTGAGCTGTTCTTCGATAACATCGTCACGGTCGTACCGGCCAGTGAGCGAAATACGATCGTCGAGTCGAAGAAGCCCCTTGGCCTCTCCTCAACCTTCGTGCTGCGTGTCAATTTTCCGACCTCGGTTTTCAATGACCCCTATCCGTTCTCGCTGGACTCCAACGGCATCGAGCTCGAACGGTCCTGGACGCGCGATGTGCAGGATCTGATCGCCAACGTCAAGGCCAGCGGCGGAACCATCCGCAAACTCATCCTCACGGGTCATACCGATGACGTCGATACCGAGGCTGATAATCTGGAGCTTGGGCGCAAGCGCGTTGAGTTTATCATCGACCGACTCGTGGAAGGGGGCTTGCCCCGCGAACTGTTTGAGGGTCGATCTCGCGGCGAACGAGACCTACTGGCGCGCCGCCCCGGAGAATCAACCGAGACCTGGCGCAAGCGATGCCGTCGTGTAGAACTGATCAAGGTGCAGTGATCCGATGTCTATTCTTTCCTCGATAACGCCCTCACGAGCTGCCCGAATCCTCGGCATCGGCATAGTTGTGATCACACTCGGCATCGTTGGGATCATCGCCTACGCTCTCAGCAGCGGACTACCCACGCTCGAACAGCTGGAGAATCCACCACAGGAGCTTGCCACACAGGTCTATAGTTCCGATGGCGTGATGCTGGACCTCTATGCAACAACGCGCCGAACGAATCTTGCCTACGATTCGATCCCGCCGGCCTTCATTCATGCGCTGATCGCCACCGAGGATCGTGCGTTCTACGACCATTGGGGCGTACATCTGATGCGCATCTTCAAGGCCGCCGTAAAGAACGTCTTTGCCATGCGCGCCAAGGAGGGGGCTTCGACGCTCACGCAGCAACTGGCCCGGAATCTGTACTTCACTCGCGAGCAGACGATCTCACGCAAGATCCGCGAAGCGTGGACGGCCCTGCAGATCGAGCGGGCCTACACTAAGAACGAGATTCTGGAGATGTATGCCAACACGGTGTATTATGGCCGTGGTGCCTACGGCCTGCGCGTGGCAGCCCACTCGTATTTCAACAAAGAACCGATGAAGCTCAGCACGGCCGAGTGTGCGTATCTGGTCGGACTCTTCAAGGCGCCTGAGAAGTACGGATCAGACGACTCGCTCGGCATTGAGCGACGCAATCTAATTCTCGGGATGATGCTTGAGCAGGGCTTCCTTACCGACGCCCGCTGGGCCGAGGCCACATCAGAAGGTCTGCGCAAGCCAGCCATAGCCACGGTCTTCCGCGGCATTGCGCCGCACTTTGTCGAGATGATCCGCCAGCAGCTCTCCAACAACGAAGAATTGCGCCGCGTCCTGGAAGGACACGACGTATACCGCGACGGACTGGTGATCCATACCACGCTCGATTCACGCGTCCAGAAAGCCGCCAACGATGCTGTCAGCGAACACCTTGCCGAGTTCCAGAAACAGTTCGACGCGTCATGGTCGTGGCGCGGAAGAAGCCCCCTGCTTAGCGAGTTCATCGAGCGCGCCGTGCGGCGCCATGCGTCCTACATCGGAGCAAAGAGTGATGCACGGCCGGCCATTGCTCAGCGCCTGCGGCAGGACCGTGCGTTTATCGACAGCGTCAAACGTGTTGTGACGACGATCCAGACCGCAGTCGTGGTGATGGATCCGCGTACCGGAAAGATCATCGCCATGGTCGGGGCCTCGCCGCAGAGCATGCGCCTGAATGCGGCATCGCGCTATTCTCTCAACCACGTCACACAGATCAGACGTCAGCCCGGCTCGTCATTCAAACCGTTCGTCTATGCCAGCGCCCTGGAGCAGCAACCAGAGCTCACCCCCGAGTCGCCGATCGAAAGCGGTCCGTTCAGCTGGACGCTTGAAGACGGCACGGTGTGGGCCCCGAACGGTTCTCGTAAAGGGGGCGGCCCGATCCCGCTGCGCACGGCATTGAAGTTCTCGACCAACACCGTGGCCGCCCGGCTGGTGACCATGCCCGGCTACACCACACCGTCGAACGTCATCGAGCTGTGCCGCAAGATGGGCATCACTTCGCCGATGCAGGCCGTGGTGTCGATCGCTCTCGGCTCACTGGAGGTCTCGCCCCTTGAGATGACATCGGCCTATGGGTGCTTTATCAATCAGGGTATGCACTCATCGACCACTTACATCACGCGTATCGAAGATCGTATGGGCAATGTGCTTTTTGAGGACAAGCCCGCTCGACGTCTCGTAACCGAGGCTTGCTCGCCGCAGGTAGCCGAGTCGATGGTGTCCATGATGCGTGGCGTGGTCGATGGTGGTACGGCCTCGAGCATCCGACGCTTCTTTTCAGGCGAAGCAGCCGGCAAGACCGGAACAACCAATGACTTCGCCGACGCGTGGTTCGTCGGGATGACGCCACAGCTGGTCTGCGGAGTATGGGTTGGCTTTGATGATCAGCGCGTACGCTTTACCGGTGATTATGGTCAGGGCGGCCGCGCCGCCGCGCCGATTTGGGGCAGACTGATGCAGAAGGTGTACGCCAATGCGGCCATTCCATATCGACAGCGAACGTTTGCCATCGCCACGGATTCCACCGATCAGGTGACCGACATTGACATCACGAATCCGGCCCGCGAGGAGATCTCCGATGACCCACCGGCCGATGGAGCGCAGCCATGACCGCAAACCGAAGCTGGACGTTGACCGATGGGTCCGAGATTCCCGTCGGAACCCTTTACTGCATCGGACGCAATTATGCCGCTCACGCTCGCGAAATGGGCACCGTAGTTGTTGACAATCCGATCATCTTCATCAAGCCCCCTGCCGCCTACGTACCAGACGGATCCACCATCGAACGTCCGGCGTTCTCTGATGACGTCCACCACGAGGTTGAGCTGGTCGTGGTCATCGGACACGACACCGACGGCGTCGATCCCGATCGGGCATGGGAGGTCATCGCCGGTGTGGGTGTCGGACTCGACCTGACTGCGCGTGACGTGCAGGCCAAGGCAAAGTCGATGGGTCATCCCTGGGCCGTTGCAAAGTCCTGGAAGGCTTCAGCTCCGGTGAGCAGAATCATTCCCGCGCCGTCGTGCGGGCCGGGGCCCTGGGATATTGCTCTGACCGTCAATGGCCATGTGCGACAAAGCGCATCGACAACCGAAATGGAGCGGAGCATCGAATCGCTCGTCTCAACGATCGCCCGCATATTTTCCCTGCGGCGAGGCGATGCCATTTTCACGGGAACACCCAGTGGCGTCGGACCTATCCGATCAGGTGACACCCTCTGTGCAACACTCAACGGTGAGGAACTCCTCCGCGTATCATATCTATGAACCTTCATCGCCTGCTCATTTCCGTGATGCTTCTTGGCGGTATCTGGCTGACAACCGGATGTGGCAGCTTCACACGCACGGAACGGGATCTCTATACCACCACCACGCTTGACACGGTCGTGACGGTACGCGTGACCAACCCGCCCGGTGAGCGCGACAACGGCGTCATCGCCCCCAGTTCACGCGTTGAGGATCGCCAACGCACCGTCTCGTACACGGACAGCGTCAATGTGCGTGAGTATCCAAGTTTCATCCGCTGGTGCCTGTTCGAAGGCGTCAGCCTGCTCGGGTCGTCCATCGACGACTCCAAAAGTACCCGCACGGGGCTTTTCGGATTGTACTACAACATCAACGAGCTGATATTGAATCGTTTGCCCGCAGACAGTTCGGCGATCTTCGACGGCTACATGTTCCGCGTGGGACTGACCGAGTGGAAGCTTGACTGGTTCGACAATGCACCCAACTGGACATGGGGGGTGACCGGGTACGAGATCATCAGAGCCGATGACGATCATTCCATGTCGGGCATCGGTGTGCTGAACATCACCAAGCGGTTTTACCTGCGTGACAAGATCCCCTATGCGGTTATCAGACCATCCATCTCCTTTGCTCTCTTCCCGTCACAGTACATCAACACCTCGGTATCTGCCGATCTCGGCAGTATCGGCGGAGTGAACCTGCGGCTCTATACCGGTCTTGCCGTAGGCGGCGATCTGCTCGGAGAGACCACAGAGGTCAACACGATCCCGTATGCCGGTCTCGGCGTCTCCGTGATGGACTTTCTCAACCGCGAGGAAGAGCTCGATACCGAGTGGAAGTATCACGAGCATTCATCCTGGGAGATCGGTGCCGCCGAGATCACTCTTCTGGGCAGTCAGGCCGACCGGTCGATCTTTTCCACGCGCCTCAGCGGAGCGGATGCCCCGACGATCAAGGGTCTGACGGCACGCCTGGCCATTGCCGATGTGGCACTGCCTATACTGGACTACCATCTTTCACTCGGGACATCCCTTGCCAACATTGTCTTTCTCGGCTCCACCGAGTATGGTATCGGGATACTGCCGCTGCGTCTGACGTATCACTGGATGCCGCTGCAATCGACCATGCGCATCGAACCATTCGCCGAGGTCAACTTCGCGCCGTCATCGTTTTTCCATGCCGGCGTGCGGGCCGCATTCCCGATCGCTGAGCAAATGACGATCCATCTGACGGCCGGCTGGGCCAACGGCCGCACGGGGTCAACTGTACCGGGGCGTGACGGATTTGGGTATTCCATTGACGGTCGCCGCATCGTTGACTCGCATTTTGGTGCCATCTATGTCGGCGTCGGGGCATCGATCTTCGATCAACTGTTTGCCCGTAAGGATCTGCGCTACGGTAAAGGCTATCCGCATGAGTAGGAGGATGGCCCATCGTGTCCTGACCATGGGGCTCGCGTGCCTGATGGCGGTGCTCGCCACATCATGTCTGACCACGCGCTTTACGATCCCTCACGATTCAGGACTTTCTGTCCGCACAGTTGTGCTGAGCGATCCGCGCAGCGTGAAGCGCTCGCACGTCAACGGCTTTGAAATGCTGGGTCCGGCGCGCGTAGCGATGCGCGCTGAACGTCTTACCAATGGTCGGTTCTCAATGGAAGTCACACGGCGTGATGCCAGCCCCCTGACGCTGAACATGCGGACAACGCCCTATGAAGATTCGGTTCTTCATCGCTCGGGTATTCGGATTATCATTCACGGTGACTCAACAACCGTCGAATCCTCCGATTTTCACACGGTTCTATCGACCCCTCTCCCGATCGGCATCCCGTTTCTTGTCGAGATTCGGAACTTTGGGCATGCATTCCACCTTCGCCTGGGTCACAATGACTTCGGTCCGTTCAGGTCGCTCCTGCCTTGCACGGAATGGATCATCATTTCAACGGCCGGCAGCGGGCGTTTGCTGATCGGTGATCCATGGTTTGATACTACTATCTGAAACTTTACGAGGCCTGTGAACGAATGACAAAGACCGTTACGATCGTAGGAGGAGGCCTGGTCGGCTCCCTGCTTGCAACACTCCTGGCCCGACGCGGCCATCGTGTGCACCTGGTCGAGCGTCGCGCCGACATGCGTCTGTCGACAATGTCCGCCGGACGGTCGATCAACCTTGCGATGTCCGACAGAGGGCTGCGGACTCTCTCACTGGCCGGTCTGGATAACGAGATCCGCGCTATTGCCATCCCAATGCACGGACGCATGATGCATGATCAGCAGGGCAATCAGACATATCAACCCTATGGCATCGACGGACAGTTCATCAATAGCGTCTCACGTGGCGAGCTGAACAAGACACTGCTGACGGCCGCCGAGCGCAGTGGTGTGGAGATCACCTTCAACGCTCGCTGCATTGATATTGATGTCGCCACGGCGAGTGCCGAGTTTGAACTTGGCAATGGTATCGAACTTCGCTGCGAGGGCGACATACTCTTCGGTGCCGATGGTGCCTACAGTGCCGTACGCAGTCGGTTACAGATCTCCGACCGGTTCAACTATTCGCAGTCCTACATCGACCAAAGCTATAAGGAGCTTCACATTCCGCCTGATGTTGCAGGGGGCTTTCGGCTGGAAAAGAACGTGCTTCATATCTGGCCCCGGAAAAGCTTCATGATGATCGGCTTGCCGAACATTGACGGTAGTTTCACCTGCACGCTCTTCCTAGCGCACAAGGGATCGCCATCCTTTGAAGAACTAACCACACGTCAGCAAGTGGAAGCCTTCTTTCACGAACACTTTCCGAATGCCGTTCCGCTGATGCCGTCGCTGTTGGAGGATTTTGAGCACAATCCTGAAGCTTCTCTGGTGACGGTGCGCTGCTACCCGTGGGTGTTTTCAGATCGTGTGGCACTGATCGGTGATGCCGCCCACGCCATTGTTCCATTCTATGGACAGGGCATGAACTGCGGATTTGAAGACTGCCGCATCCTGATGGAAAGCCTCGACGTTTATGGTGATGATTGGGCCGCGGCTCTCAAAGAGTATCAACGCCTGCGCAAACCTGCTGGAGACGGAATTGCCGACCTGGCGCTCGAGAATTTCATCGAGATGCGCGATAAGGTGTCCGACCCGAGATTTCTCTGGCGTAAGAAGATCGAAGCATGGATTCACGCCGAGTATCCGTCAAAGCTTATCCCGCTCTATACGATGGTCACATTCTCCAGCGATATACCCTACAATGAAGCTCTTCGCGTTGGACGCGAGCAGGACGCGTTGATGGAACACATCATGTCTCTTCCAGATGTCATCGACGACTGGACATCGGAGTCAGCAAAAGAGTCCATCCGCGCCGTGATGAATGCCCGGCCCGATGTCTCGATCACATCAGGTTCGCCCCTTCATCGCTGAATCACAATGGGCAGATGCGCCACGCTGCCGGCGCAGGTCACTCTGAGCACATAACTGCCCGCTGCAAGCGTTGAGACCTCGATTGTCAGCATTGACGAAGATGATATAGACGAACACGAGGCCAGAAGCTCTTCACCGGCGACGCTGGCGATCGACCAGGTCACGTCCGAAGCACCGCATGCTCCGGTATTGACATGAACGACATCATCTGCCGGATTTGGATGGGCCATCATCACTGCACTTTTGCGAAACTCTACCGGGCGTAATGTGCGGTTGCAGCTCATGCCAACGGCAATGCTTCCGGTATCTGATCGCGAGACAGGACTCCCCTGCATTCGAATCCAACGAATGCCCGAGATCGTTATCGGACTTGCTGCCGTTGATGAAAGCATTCCGATCCCAGCAAGGGTTGTCAGCACGCTCTCGGTAGCCGTCACCTGTGGTCGGTCAAATGTCAGTTCGAGTCGGCGCACAGATGTTACCGGATCAACGATATTGCTGACAACGCGACCCTGCGCGAGGTTGTCGATGGCGAAGATCTCGGCATTGATCTCTACAGTAAGACGCAACTCGTCAGCCTCAATGCGCGGCAACGGAGAATCCAGTCGCATTCGGATCGGGATCTCACCGCGCACTCCGGGTCGGTCAATCACAACCTGCGGAAGACGAAACAGTACCCGCTCTCCGGTGACGATGGCGCGCGTAGTTGTTGTGGCCTGCGCCGGACATGGCTCGGTGACAACCACCCGGATGCCATCACGATGTTCCATCACCCGCGGTGCAAGGAACTCCAGTCCGAGTTGCACGCTGTCGTCATTGAGAATGACAAACGGTGGCAGGGGGCTTATCAGCCGTAGATCCGGCGCAAGCACGATTGAGGAAACCGTAACCGGTAATGCGGACAGATTCCGCACCGTGCAGGCACTGCGCAGTGGCACCCCGACTTCGGTCGTACCGAAGTTGATGACAGAATCTGCTACGATCTGTACACTGCGCACTTCGACATCTGCGCCAACGGGCGGGCGAATACACCCCGAGCTGTCGGTAGCATACACCAGATAGCGTCCGGCTGTGCGTACCACCACGCTACGCCCCGTCTGCCCTGAACTCCATCGGTAGCTGGCAAAACCCTCACTGGCTGTGAGCATAAGGGAATCTCCGGTGCAGATCGCCCCGGCCCCTTCAATGCGAAGGACGGGATCAGGGGCGACCTTCCAGGTCAGACCTGTCAGTGTAACACCTGAATCTCCGGGAGTAGCACCCCAAGGTCGCCGGTATACATTCGGTGCCGTCCGTGGTGAGACGTGTATGCCGGGTTTACCACCACGTGCAAGAACCCGCAGAGTGGGGTGGATCGCGGACAGCAACACCAGGCCGCCACCGCCACCACCGCCGGGTCCGGCCGGTTGAAACAGCGCACCGATATTTCCGCCGTCACCGCCACGCACATTCACCGTCAACGGACCGATGACTCGCTCGGCCTGGATCATGACGCTGCCTCCAGCACCGCCGCCACCGGCGCCGTCACCGGGCTCGAACGCCCGACCATTGATCCATGCTGTCGTGTCCCGCACACTCAGGCCCTGACTGACGATACTGCCGGCCGGTGCGATGATGTTTACGGCGCGGATCATGATGATCCCTCCGCCGGCTGCGCCCGAGGTACCCTGCCGGTCATTTTGATGTCCACCACCACCGCCACCACCCATAAAGAGTCGTTGCATTGGCACAGCCGCAGCCAGTGACCGACCGGCACGTCCACCGGCACCAGCATAGGGCAGGCATTTGTCGCTGGCATCACCACCGTTGCCGCCAGTACCGCCGTTACCACCGCCACCGCCACCGGCATTTGCCCCGTTGCCACCTCCGCCACCATTGGCCGGGGCCCCCTTGGCCGCATGTTCGCCGGGCACGTCGTACTGGGCTATGCCTTCGCCTTTTTCGCCCCCTTCACCGGAGGCGTAAGCAGAGCTCCAGCGCTTGCTGTCGCAGAAGTCTCGGACCGGCGACACGCGCCCTCCCCGAAAGCCCATGCCTGTTGCCGAAATGTCGGCATCAAGCACGAGCGTCCTGGTCACATCAAGAGCCAGTACGCCGCCGGTTCTACCATTCCAGGGCGCTGGCACGACCGGTGCCACGGGATGAGCGTCCGTGTAGACTGGCACACGCACGAGTTGAACTGCCTGTGATGCATCGTAGGAATGCACCCACGGCGACGTAAAGACAACCGAGTCTGCACTGATACGCTCAATGGTCAGGTACTCAACATTGCCGGCCCCTGAAAGGTCACTTACCGTGCCGTAGGCAGAATCGTCGCTTTCGGCAATGCGAGCCCCCTTCATCTGGATCATCACCACACGGTCCCCGGCAGCAAGTCCAACCGAAGGATCTGCAATCCGGACGGTGCGAAGGCAGGGTATGACGTCAATGACTTCGGCATAGCGATTCACGACTCCACCGATGTCCTCCATGGCAGGCATGGCCCTACCGTGGGCGACGGGTAGAGTGATCGCCAGCAGGACGTACAGGCAGATGGGAAGCAGGCGCGGAGACATGTTGCGGAATTGCGCAAAATACCCAACTTGGGTTCCCATGAAGATCATCAAACCGCCGGCCCTGACAAAGGGAGCAACCATCGGGATCATCTCGCCGTCATCGCCACAGCGCGATGAGGCGCGTCTCGAGCGCGGCGCGGCGTATCTCGAGTCACTGGGCTACCGCGTAAAGCTTGGACAGCACGTCTATGCCCGTCATGGCGGATACCTTGCTGGTACCGACGAGCAGCGCGCCGAGGATCTGCATGCGATGTTCCGCGACCCTGATGTATCGGCCATCTTCTGCGCACGCGGCGGCTATGGTTGTGCGCGTATTCTGCCGCTGGTGGACTTTGGCCTGATCCGACGTTACCCGAAGATCTTCGTTGGCTTCAGTGACGTAACGGTGCTGCAGATGGCGCTGCTGAGGCGCATCGGTCTTGTGACCTTCAGCGGTGCCATGCCGAGCGTGGACATGGCCGACGGCTTTGAGCCGATCGCCGAGGAGCAATTCTGGCGTGTCCTGACCGAACGGCACCGTCCCGGCAGGCTGCGTCAGCCCCTTGCCCTGAACATCATACGGCGTGGTCGGACTGAGGGTCGTCTGCTTGGAGGCAACCTGAGCGTATTGGTTAGTCTGCTAGGAACAGGTTATCTGCCGGTGTTGGGCGGGACGATCCTGGCCCTCGAAGATGTTGGCGAGGCAACGTATCGCATCGACCGGATGCTGGTGCAGCTCTCGATGGCCACGGCCCGACGTCCGCCAGCAGGAGTGATCTACGGCTCGTGGTCTCAGCCGGATGCGCCATCGGGTTCAACGCCGCATCGTGATGTTGACGAGGTACTTCAGGAGCGCATTGACATTACTCCGGGACCGATCATGTCGAATTTTCTGTATGGTCATCAGGCACAGAAGTTCACGCTTCCAATCGGCGTGATGGCACGTCTTGAATCAGCACGAGGCGGAGCATTGACTCTGCTTGAAGGGGGCGTGTATTAACGCTGCTGCTCAGACCATCGGCGATGGCAGTTTGCCGGCGCGGTCGATAGTCTCAGCAAGCCATACTACCACGTCATCCATGGACCTGAGGTTCCGATCGGCATAACGGCCAACAAGCGTCCGATAACCATCGTTACCAAGCAGCGAACCATACACGACAACATCTGTTGCTTCAGGCAGTGATGTTAGCAGAAGTGCCAGTTCGCGGGCCCCTTCATCCAGAATGGATAAGGCAACGGCATCGCACTCGTCGGCGTATTGAAGCACAGCAGCCCCGATGCGCGCAAAGGCGGGCGATGGAGTCGATCGCAGGGCATTACGCACGGCTTCGTGATCGTCCGAATCCACCCGCAGATAAGAACCCACGGGGCGTATGAGCTGTGTGGAGGGCCCACGCCCATCGAGCATCCGTGCTACTGCCATACAGGCCTGACGTCCGAGCCATATGCCGCCCCCTGCATCATCGATCTGCGGACCCCAACCACCAGAGCGATGAAGTGCGCCGTCCTCGCTGCGCATGAGCATGATCGACCCCGTACCGGCGATCAGGATCGCCCCCTGAGCATTTCCATGCGCCGCCGCCAGAGCTAGCTCGGCATCGGAGAGCACGACAAACTGTACAGACCTGGTCGAGACATAGGTCTGCCACGAAGCGGCGAGTGCAGACGCATAGGAGTAGCGCTCCCGGGCCGACCACACACCGGCCATGCCAATGATGACGGTCTGTAAGGGGGCTTCGTCGCTGTGATCCAGCGGACTGGTGGCAAGGAACGACCCGAGCATGCGACACAGCTCGTCGGTCCTGATGTCCAACAGCGTGGGTTTGGCCGAGGGAAGAAGCGTACGGGCAACAACTGCTGTGCCGTCACAGACGGCAACATCCGTGCTCGTGCCACCACCGTCGATCACCAGCAGACGCATTGATCAGGAGTCGGCGCGAGGGGGCTGCCATGAGCCCCGTTTCCATGACTGGAGTTCGATGGTCACCGAGCCGACATAGACCTTCATCTTAGCCTTGATGGGCACGCGGGCGGCGTCATCACTGAACCATCCTTCGAAATTTCCGCTCAAACCGTAGATGCCGGTCCAGTTGGCCACACCGTCGAGATAGAGTGTCTTGACGGGATACTTCACTGCATCGATCTCCACCGAGCCCTTCGTGCCCCGACAGTTGACAACGGTGTTAACCGTGTCGTCCATGATGATCGTCGGAAGCCGGAATGTCCGTTTCGCACTGACCAGACTGCGCGCAGCATACAGGATGGAACTTCCATCGTTGTACTTCTTGGTGATCGTGAACGACTTACTGCTAACCTTCTGCTTGTCACGGTACTTCTCCATGACCAGTGACCGCGCATTGTAGTCGAGGACATACTGATCAAACTCCCACTTGCCGCCATCGATCTCAGTATTGGCATTGAAATGCCGTGAGAACGTGATCGTGGTATCCATCCAGGATTCATAGATCGAATTCAGCGACACGAATGGAATGCTGGGGCTGGACTTGATAAATACCTTTACCTTGGCAAAACGCTCGCCGTTGCGAGTAGTGTAGCCTTCGGTGACCGTGCGGATGGTGCCAAGAGTGATGTTCAGATAGGATACCCGATAGAGCATCTCCTCACCCGGGACTAACACTTCCTGAGCAACGCCGCGCATGGCGCCGAGAAAGAACAGACCGCAAACAATGATCGCTGTAAAACCCCTCATACTCCCAATCTCTCAACGTTGATGAAAAAGGCCGGTATATCAGCGATTCTTTGCAATGCGGGCCGCTTCAGGGAAAAGCGTCAGGGCCTTCTTCACCTGCTTGTCCATGGCCAGCATCACGGAAGTAAAACCGTTGTTGTTGAACACCGAACGTCCGACATAGGCCTTGATGGCCAGTCGCAAGTACTCGGCATCGGCGGCGAATTCCTTGTCATTCCATTCGACGGACTTGGCCTCGGCAGCTTTCTTGAGATTGTCAAGATCACTATCGGTGATCGAGAACTCCCGCAGGAACTTCTTCATATCGCCGCCGTAGGTCGAGCGGATCTCCTTGCCACGCACGCGCATGATCTGGTCTGCCATTTCCCAGAACAGGTTCTTTGCTCGAAGCTTTCTGGAAAGGGGCACAATGGTATCCTGCTTGACGATGTAGTCGGGCATGATGCCGCCGCCGCCATAGACGGTGCGTCCACCGGCCGTCTTGAACTTTGGACGGGTGTTCGAGGTGTCGTCGGTCTTGTGGTCGATGTTGTCGCCTTCTTCGCCGTTCTCACGTCCTTCACCGGAGTAGTATTTATCCTTGTCACCATACGGACGCTGGATGAGACGCCCGGACGGAGTGTAGTAGCGCGATATCGTCAGACGGAAAGCCGAACCGTCGCCCATTGGATACTGGCGCTGGACAAGCCCCTTTCCAAATGACGTTTCGCCCACAACAAGTCCACGGTCAAGATCCTGAATCGCACCCGAGACGATCTCGCTGGCCGAAGCCGAGCCGCCGTTGATCATTACGATCAGAGGAATATCCTCGAGAGCGCCACCGGGTGATGACCAGAAGTCTTCATCAAACTCCGGACGACGGCCCTTGGTGTAGACGAGCTTCTTACCGTCGGAGATGAACTCATCGGAGATCTTGAACGCCTGATCCAAGTAGCCCCCTCCATTGTATCGAAGGTCGAACAGGAGCTTCTTCATACCCTGCGTGCGCAGCGTCCGGGCAGCGTTCATCACCTCGTCATGCGTGGTAGCACTGAACCTGTTCACAACGATGTAGCCAACGTCGGTACCGTCGATCATAAAGTACGCATCGACCGAATTGACCGGGATCTTGTCACGCGTGACTTCATACACGAGAAGCTCGGCCTGACCGGCACGCTTGATGTGAAGTTTAACCACGGTGCCCTTTGGACCGCGAAGCTTCTTGGGTACCTGCTCACGGGTTGTCTTGACGGCTGAGGTATCGTTGATCTTGACGATCTTGTCACCGGCCATGATGCCCAGAGCTTCGCTTGGTCCGCCGATGATCGGCGTCACAACCGTAATGGTGTCGCTTATCACGTCAAATTCGACACCGATACCGTCGAACGAACCCCGGAAATCCTCTTCGACCTTGACCATTTCCTTGGCCGTGATATACACCGAGTGGGGGTCAAGTTCTTCAAGCATGCCGCGAATAGCGGCTTCGGTCAGCTTCTGGGTATCGACTTCCTCGACGTAGTTCTTCACGGCCATGGAGAGCACGTCCGAGAACTTTCGGGTC
Source organism: Ignavibacteria bacterium (assembly GCA_040380835.1). Classification (GTDB taxonomy): domain Bacteria; phylum Bacteroidota; class Ignavibacteria; order Kapaibacteriales; family Kapaibacteriaceae; genus UBA10438. The sequence continues at coordinate 23,631 of JBEIIK010000021.1, forward strand.
TGGTCCATGACCGAGTCGCCCGACATGACGGGCTGTACGATAAAACCGATGCCAATACCGACGACGACCGCAACGGCCGCCATTACTGACAAACGAACAGAGAGATTTTTCATGAATGATCCGACGTGAGGAGTCGCAAAACTACGGAATGCAAACCGCAGTATTGACGTTCTGTCAGGCGGGAGAGTGTTGCCTATCGCGTGATCACGACCGGCACAACCTGCGTCTGTTCCGTGATGATCTGGCACGCATAGGCACCGGCGGGAGCATCCGAACACTCCACGGACACGGCTGCTGTGGCCTCTCCGGTCCAGAACCGCTCCCAGACCACGGTGCCCATCAGATCGACGAGCCGGATCGTGCATGAACTGACACTCACGTCGCTGAAGGCCACGACGAACCCGTCACGGGCCGGCTGCGGCATGATCAGGGGGCGACCCAACAGGCGCGCATTCACCGTAACCGGCGCATCGCACCGGCTGATACCCTGATACTCTTTGAAATCTCCACGCCCCGAGACGATCACGCGCCGCACCCTACAGTTGGCCTCAAAGTCCAGCGTATCGTAGAGCATTTTGGACGTATCGGCCAGCGTCGGGCTGAAGCAGACCACCAAGGCAGCACGTCCGGACCGACCTACCGTGATGTCGAACTGTGACCGCGGCAGACTGAACACCGTGTTGCCCCGGATATCGACGTTGGCGAAGGTGTGAGTGGTCAGGCCGATGTTTTCCAGCTCCAGCGTGTCGCATGTGACCGTGCCGATGGGATGCATTCCCATCGGATGACGAACCACGGGGTCCAGCGATCCGGCGATCGACATCACAAATCCCGGGATCGTGTCGATGCGGCGCGAGACATTACCGGCCGAATCAATGGCCTCGAAGCCATAGATAGCGTCACGGTACAAATCAACCAGGCGCACCCGGTACTGCTTGACAAGGGGCTTATCCAACGCGATATCGACCGAACAGTTCACAAGAACCGAATCAAGAACACGAGCCCCCTGCAGACCTAAATCGGATGCACCTTCATCGAGGATCTCGACTTGAAACACACTGTCGCACGACTCACCGTTGGAAAGCACCGTCGGACCCTGCTTATCCTGACGTTCATCGAACGTCATCTCGGCTACCGGCCGGCGCAGGCAGGAGTCGCTGAACACAAGCGTGTCGAGCACCATCTGCGTTGCCGTTCCGGCTCGGCAGTAGCGAAGCATCCTACGCTCACCCGGGAGAAGCGTGATCGGCTGCACACCGTCAACACGCGACGAACCGGTAAACGAAGCGGTGAAGGTCCGCGGATAGGTTCCGTAGTTCTCGATCTCAATGGAATCGCAGCGCTCACGCCCGACGGCCACCACAGAGCCTCTCTGAACCAGGGCCCGAACCTGACGCATGCCGGAGGTGGAGACGGTAAAGCCGGGAAGGCGGATGCGCTGTCGGTTCTTCTGAAGCACCCCGTCGATGGCTTCGATCTCGATACTACCGTCGAGGTATTCATCGGCAAGACGAACCGTAAAGGGCACTACGGCCTGAGGAGGATTGAATCTATCCAGCGTCAGTACTGTATTCGTGTCCGAACCTGGAATCACCGAGATCGTTCGGACCTTGGTGTCAGCGATCACCGAATCGGCAATACGTCCGCGGAACCCGCCACAGCGATAGCTCCCCAGAAAGAGCGGAGGAAAGACATCGAGTGGACGAAACGCCATACCTCCGATATAGCCGTAGGAAACGGCCGCGCCGTAGCCATAGACGTAGATACCGAACAGCGTATCAGACGAAATGTCGTGCACACCGTCGCGCATGGCAATGCTGGCATAGCTGAAACCTGAGGAGGCGATCGGCTTAAAGAGACTTGATGCAACAGGCTTACCGTCGAGTTTGAGCGAAGCAATGCCTTCGTTCGGGATCACCACGTTGAGCCATTGCTCTTTGTACACCGAGTCGTCGATGAGCTGTAGCGCCCCCACCTGCCGATAGGTGTAGGACTGGATACTGATGAAGCGATAGGAGTTCATGAACTGCTCGGCAGGAGGCACAAGCATCATGAGAGGGTCTCCATATTCGGAGGTATCCGTGTTACCGGGGTTGCTACTCGGAACTCCTGACGACTTTTTAAACTGTGCCGTCAGCGTCGGGCGTGTTGTGGTGATCTCGTATGCACCAAGAAGCTTGTCCTCATAAAAATCGCCTTCCATCAGCATGGTTCGGCGCTGACCATTGACAAGGACCTCCGTTGAATCAAATGCCGCCACAACGCGAAAAACATCATAGCCCACACCCCGGTCATCAGACGGCTGGGCAAACGGGGCAACGAATGCGCTCTTTCCCCAGGTCTGT
>JBEIIK010000022.1:0-25101 GCA_040380835.1 Ignavibacteria bacterium
GATCCAGGTGTACAACTTCGAGGGGATGATCGCTCTCGGAAAGGTGCACAATCCTGCAACAAATGAGATGTCAAAAAGTCTTGAGCATGCCAAGTACGTCATTGACGTCCTAGAGGTGCTGAAGGACAAGACGAGAGGTAATCTGGATTCCGAGGAGAGCCGACTTCTCGATCAGACCATTAGCTCGCTCAAATTGAACTACGTCGATGAAATGGGCAACCCGGATGCCCCTTCCACGGTGGATTCTCTGGCTTGATGCGCCGTATAGCGATCATCGCCTACCTAGCCCGTCCTGATGCCGTCAGTGGTGTCAGGAAAGCAGTCGATCGGCTTACCGCCGCAGGCGTAGAGGTCATCGTAGGCCAGGAATCGGCTGGACAGCTCGACGCCGACCTCGCAGCACGCTGCAGGGTCCGCGATCATGCAGATTTCGAGAAGCTGGCTGATATGGTCATGACCTTCGGCGGCGATGGCACGCTTCTGGCGGCTGCTCGCATGCTCATGGGAACGGACGTCCCCATCATGGGCGTCAACGTCGGTAAGCTTGGCTTCCTGGCTGAGTTTTCGATGGCCGAACTGGACGAGGCCATCGATAGCGTGATAACTGGTTCGTACCGCGTTGTCGATCGCACTACCATTGAGGTTGAGGTCGCCGGCACGCGCTCCACGGCGCTGAACGAGATTCTACTCGAGCGCTCCTCGAAGGCTAAGATGATCTCAGTCAGAACATGGGTCGATGAGCATCATGTGGCCGATTACCGAGCCGATGGCGTGATCGTTGCCACACCAACCGGTTCGACGGCGTATTCGCTGGCGGCCGGCGGACCCATCATAGCGCCATCCACAAACTCGCTTTGCATTACACCTATCGCCCCGCATACGCTAACACTGCGCCCGCTGATCATCAACGACACCTCGGAAGTGCGTATGCATCTTATGTCAGATGCTACACAGGGTCAGGTTGTGGCTGACGGTCTTATACTCGGTACCGTGTCGAGTGGTGAGTCGGTCACGATCCGTAAGGGGCCGCACCTTGTGAAGCTTGTCAAGCGTATCGGCAGCACGTATTACGATCTGCTCCGCCAGAAGCTCCTCTGGGCTGCTGACGCCACCTCCAAGTAGGGGGTCTTGCGGTGCTTAAGCGCGAACTGTCGCTCTTTCAGGCCACGGCGATCAACATGATCGACATGGTCGGCATCGGACCATTCGTTACGACGTCGCTCGTAGCGGCCACCATGGGTTCGGCCCCGATGGCCCTTCTGGCCTGGGCGGTCGGCATGATCATCTGCCTTGTAGATGCCACTGTCTGGAGCGAATTGGGTGCAAAGATGCCGCAGGCAGGGGGCTCCTATGCGTTTCTTCTAGGCTCATACGGGGAGCGACGCTGGGGACGTCTGATGTCGTTTCTGTTTGTCTGGCAGACCACGTTTCAGGCACCGTTGGTTGTAGCTTCAGCATCGCTCGGATTCATGAAGTACGCGGCCTTTCTGACGGGGCCGCTCGACTCATTGACAAGCCGGCTCTGTTCGGCTCTGCTTGTGGCATTGGTGACGTTTCTGCTCTACCGGCGCATCGGTGATGTCGGGCGGATCTCGGTTGCGCTGTGGTTCTGTGTCGTGGCAACGTTTCTCTGGATCATCATTTCGGGATTCAGTTTCGGTGATCTGACCCAGGCGTTTTCCTTCCAGGGTCGGACGTCGATCAGTGACGATGCACTGTGGACGGCGCTGGGGATTGCCAGTATCCCTACGATGTATTCGTTCCTCGGATACTATAACGTCTGTCACCTCGGGGCAGAGGTTCGCGATCCGGTGCGGACGATACCGCGTAGCATGTTCCTGTCCATCATCGGGATAGGTGTGCTGTATCTATCGTATCAGCTCGCTGTATTTGCAGTTCTCCCGGCCGGCGAGGTAGCATCGTCGGATTTTGTCGTGAGTCTGTTCATCGAACATCTCTATGGGCATGGGGCGGCGATGGTTGTGACGGCAATGGTGCTTGTTGTAGCGGCTTCATCGCTTTTCAGCCTCATGCTCGGGTATTCCCGTATTCCATACGCCGCAGCGCAGGATGGCAACTTCTTTGCCGTTTTCGGCCGTGTGCATCCGGCCAAGCATTTCCCACATGTGTCCCTGCTTGTGCTTGCGGGCGTCGGCATCGTGTTCAGTCTGACCCTCACCCTGGGTGATGCGATCAAGTCTATCATTACGATGCGGGTGTTCACGCAGTTTATCAGTCAGGCAATTGGCCTTTTGATTCTGCGCCGTCGGATCGGATCCGATGGCATGCCATGGCGCATGTGGCTCTATCCAATCCCGGCACTGTTGGCCATTGCAGCCTGGCTTTGGGTATTCTCTGGTGCTACGCCCGAGAAGCAGATCGCTGGTGTCATCGCTCCTGCTGCTGGCGTCGTGGTCTTTTTTCTTCTTTCCCGAGTTCGCTGCCAATGGCCATTTGCACGCCCGGAAATACCAGCCGCAAGACGTGAGAGTTCATCATGACAAAGCAGATCGGTGGAATGATCGTAGACATTCATGCCCGGCGGACGTTTCCGGGTGTCGTGACGGTGGAGGGCGAACGCATTGTTGCCATTGAGGAGGTTTCGCAAGCCCCCTCCAAGCAGTACATCATGCCGGGTCTGGTGGATGCCCATGTTCACATCGAATCATCCATGCTTATTCCTTCGGAGTTTGCCCGGCTTGCCGTGGTACACGGTACCGTGGCTACCGTGAGTGACCCGCATGAGATCGGCAACGTCTGCGGTATTGACGGCGTCAGGTACATGATCGACAACGCTGCGCGCGTGCCGCTGACGGTGGCCTTCGGTGCACCCTCGTGCGTTCCGGCTACGACCTTTGAAACCGCGGGTGCCGAGATCACGGCCGAGGATATTCGTTGCCTGTTCGAGGATCCACGCGTGCGGTATCTGAGCGAAATGATGAACTGGCCCGGGGTACTTCACGCAGATCCTGCTGTAATGGAAAAGCTTGCCATTGCCCGCTCCTATGGTCGCGTCATCGACGGTCATGCACCCGGCTTGAGGGGCGAGGATGCTCGGCGGTATGCCGAGCATGGCATCAGCACCGACCACGAATGTTTTACGCTGGAGGAAGCTCTCGATAAGATTGCCGTCAGAATGAAGATCCTCATTCGTGAAGGGTCCGCCGCGCGCAACTACGATGCGTTGCACCCACTGCTTGGGCTGCATCCTGAGCGTGTGATGTTCTGTACGGATGACATGCATCCAGATGCGCTGGTTGTCGGGCACATTGATCTGCTGGTGCGTCGCTCACTGGCTCATGGGTATGACCTCTACGATGTTCTTCGCGCCGCAAGCCAGAATCCTGTTGAGCACTATGGCCTTGAGGTAGGACTCCTGCGTGTTGGTGATCGGGCGGATTTCATCGTGGTGGGCGATATGGAATCATTCCGGATTGAGCAGACATGGATAGCTGGCGTCTGTGTTGCCAGTGAGGGTTGGTCTCTCATCGCGCGAGTTACAGAGCAGCCGATCAATCGCTTCTCGCGTTCTACGATCACTGTATCTGATATTGAGGGTGTTCCTGCTGGTTCAAAGGTTCGGACGATCGTTGCCCAGGACGGTCAGCTTGTGACGACCGAGCGGCATGCAGTTATCCCGACCAACGATGTCCTGAAGCTCGTTGTCGTGAATCGATACGCTGATGCCCCTGTTGCCGTTGCCTACGTCAGTGGGTTCGGCCTCGGCCATGGTGCCCTTGCCAGTTCGGTTGCCCATGACTCGCATAACATCATCGCCGTCGGATGCACTGACGAAGACATCGTCGAGGCTGTCAACGCGGTCATACGTTCACAAGGAGGCATTAGCGCCGTCATTCATGGAAGTACAAGTTTGCTTGAGCTTCCTGTTGCCGGTCTGATGAGCACCTTAGACGGATACGCCGTGGCTCGCGCGTACACGGACCTTGATGCCATGGCAAAGCAGATGGGGTCGTCACTGCGAGCCCCTTTCATGACCCTGTCATTTATGGCCCTGCTGGTGATTCCACGGTTGAAACTCAGTGACAGGGGGCTTTTCGACGGCGAGAGCTTTGCATTCACGAGTGTCATGGTCTCGTAGATTTGCCAGATGACGATGATTCATCGCAGGGCGCAGTTTCCGGTAGATTCCTCCGTGCTACGACTCATACAGTTTGCGCTGCATGAGGATATCGGCGTTGGCGACATTACCAGTGACCTCTGCATTCCGCTGAGTGACCGGAGTACGGCGCGCTTCATCGTCAAGGAAGAAGGAGTTATCTGTGGACTGCCGATCCTTCCGATCGTCTTTCGTCAGCTTTCAGACCATACTGACGTCGAGCTTCTCGTTGAAGAAGGCACGCTGTGTCCTCCCGGTACGGTCGTTGCCACGGTTTCTGGGCCTTCCCATGCCTTGCTTTCCGGGGAGCGCACGGCACTGAATTTCATCCAGCGCATGAGCGGAGTTGCCAGCAAGACCCGCAGCTACGTCGATCGTATTGCTGGAACGAGATCCTACATACTCGATACGCGAAAGACCATTCCCGGCTGGCGTTTGCTTGACAAGTACGCGACGCTTGTCGCGGGGGCGCTGAACCATAGATTCGGCCTCTATGACATGGTCATGATCAAGGATAACCATATCACGGCTTGCGGAGGTATTCAGCAAGCCGTTGATCGCGTGGTTCATGAGATTCGATCGCACAAGGCGATGCGCATCGAGGTTGAGGCTCAGAATCTCGACCAGGTTCGACAGATTTTAGAGTGCTCGGGAGTCCATAGGGTGATGTTCGACAACTTTACACCTGAACTCGTTGCCCAGGGAGTAAGGCTTGTTGCTCAGAGACTTGAAACGGAAGCCAGCGGTGGTATCACATACTCCAACATCCGAGACTATGCGATCACGGGTGTCGATTACATCAGCGTAGGGGCCATTACGCACAGCGCGGTTGCGCTCGACATCTCGATGAAGTTCTCAGCTTCACAGTGATTCCATGAGGCCGCCTGTGCTGTGTTCTCTAATTCTTTGGAGGTTTTGAGCCGGTCAGGCTCGCAGAACGCCTCACTGGAGATTTATCCAGTTTGCCGTCGGCCACGCCGTTATCAGAGTTTACGGCAAAGATTGAGGGAAGGGGGCCTGCTAGAATGTACGTCCGTCGGCTGTGCTCGTAGTGAATCGGCAGATCAAGTCCATTGATCATGTAGTCGAGGTCACGGGCTACTGTGCGATGACTCACGTCGAGTATTCGAGCCATACTGCCGGCAGTAACACGCTGGCCCTGAGCCAGGTGTTGGAGGATGGTTCGAATCCGAACTAGCATTGGCCGCGATGTGGATTTCATTGAGGGGCTGATCGCATGAAATTCTATACACAATGCTACGATATTTAGTATGCCATTTATTGTCATACTGGACTCGATTCCCTAGATAAACGGAGTCTTTTGCGGACGTGCACACACAACGAACAGAGCGATAACCTATCATGTCCGCACGAGCAGCATTTCGTGACATTCTGCTGTCAAAGCTCTTTACGAAGTCGGGCAACCGGTATGCGAAGCTGTTCACGGTACTTGGCAACGGTTCGCCGCGCCACATTGAATCCGAGCTTCTTCAGATCCTTGCAGAGTTTTTCATCGCTGAGCGGTTTATGCTTTGATTCGCCATCGATGAGCTCCTTGATCTTCTGTTTGATTATTCTGGTTGATACTTCCTCGCCATCATCGGTTGTTAGTGCTTCACTAAAAAAGTACTTGAGCTCGAAGGTCCCAAAAACTGTCAATACATACTTGCTGTTGACGATGCGGCAAACTGTTGAGATGTCGAGACCTGTGATCTCTGATACATCCTTGTAAATCAGTGGTTTGAGGTGTTCCGGGCCACTGCGGAAGAAGTCCTTCTGAAGTCCCACGATCGATGTCATGACGCGCAGCATTGTGTTTTTGCGCTGTCGCAGCGCCTGCATGAGAAACCGCGCATCTTCATATTTCTTCCGCAGAAACTCCTTGGTTTCACGATTGAACTTGAGGAATCTGGCTTCCTTCTTCAAGCGCTCATACGCAGTGCTTACTCGCAGCACCGGCAGACGCGAGTCATTTACCGTGATCAGGAAGTCTGTGCCATCTTCTGTGGATTCGACAGTAAAGTCAGGAACAACCGTATTGAACTCCGCATTGATCGTGCCCCCTCCAGGTCTTGGGGTAAGATGCCGGATCACATCAATGGCCTCACGTAGATAATCCTGTGTCACTCCGAGTTGTTTTTCGATGATGTGATAGTGCTTCATCGAAAATGCCTCGTAGGCCTTCGTAAGAACCATCAGGGCCAGTTTCTGAGCTGCATTGGGCTTGCTGATGACCCGCAACTGAGCCACGAGACATTCCTGCACACTACGCGAGGCAATTCCCGGCGGATCGAGCGACTGAACTTTCCTAAGGACGGCTTCAGCCTGCTGCATGGAAAGGGGCGACACCTGGTGGTCAATACCCTCGAGGAGGTCGCGCTCATAGAGTGCCACACGAACCCCACCACGAATCTGCAGGAGTGCAAGATTGTGCTCGCTGAATCGGTTATTCACCTCATCCAGAAGCTCATCCAGCGGTCGGCGCAGGTAACCGTCATCATCAATGCTGCCGATCACGTACTGGCCGAACTCGCGCTCCTCATCACTGAGTGGCAGATATCGCAACTGATCCAGTAGGTCTTCTTCCAGTGTTCCGACGTCGCTTACCTGCTGGCCGAAATCCTCTTCGTAATCCTCGCTAGCGGCCCCATCGGCGGCACTCGCTGCCGAGTCGTCGCCCATCAGAAGCTTCTGAAACTCCAGTGCCTCCTGCATGTCAAATTCAGGTGTCTCGGCTCCGGACTGGGGGGTGTCTGCGGCCCCCTGGTCATCGAGTCGCACCGAACTGATCTCGGGTGCTGGCATGGAGTAGGCCGTGGATTCAGCCGAACCCTCCTGGTCGCCCGTGACACGCTCGGCCTCTTCAGGCGTCAACTCGTGCTCGGATGCCTCTTCAAGCATGGGATTGTCTTCCAGCTCGTTGCGTACGTGCTGCTCGAGTTGCAGCAGCGGCAGCTGCAGCATCTTCAGATACTGGATCTGCTGCGGCGTCAGAGACTGGCTAAGACCCGTCTGAAGATTCAGGCCGACCTTCATGCATCACCCTCATCTTCGCCTCGGGCTGCGCTCAAAATGCGGTCATAAAGACTCAGGCCGTAGGCGCGAACGAGAGCGTCCTTCAGCGATTCCACCAGAGGCACACCAAGTCGCTCACCCAGCGCACGGCCCGGTTCGCACTCGTCGATCTTCTCATAATGCAGGTAGGGTCCGCCAAAGTTGGCCACCCGTATAGGAAACAGATGGCACGAAAGGGGCTTGCGAAACGTGGATTCGCCATTGAACCAGGCTCGCTCCAGAGCGCATTTGGCAACATCTGACTCGTAATAGACAAAGACGCAGTCAGCATCCTCCGGGCAGGCAACAGACCGCTCACCGAACGGGCCTTCAATGGGATCGTTCTCCTTCAGCCAAGCGCGGGAGCGCTCTGCGAGATAGGGCAGGGCCGAGCTCATCTCCCGTCGCAGTTCAGACACCTCCTCATCGAGCAGTGGCGCACCGGCGCCCCCTTTAAGGGTGCAGCAAGCCCCTTTACAACGCTTCAGATCACACGAGAACGATGATGTGAGAACGTGCTCCTGGAGCAACAGATGGTCGAGCAGAATCATGCGGTTCAAAATTTAGCACGATTCTTGCTAGGAACAATCCACACCTACCTGAGAGAGCGTAAACGCAGCGAGTTGCTGACCACCGTTAGCGAGCTCATGGCCATAGCAAAGGCCGCATACATCGGTGTCAGCTGGATGTCAAAGAGCGGCAAGAGAACTCCGGCCGCCAGCGGAATCCCGAGAACGTTGTAGACGAATGCCAGGAAGAAGTTCTGACGGATCACGCGCATTGTTGCGGCAGAGACGTGACGAGCCGTTGCGATTGACCTCAGGTCGTTGCGCATCAGTGTGACGTCCGCAGAGGTTTTTGCAAGATCGCTGGCTGACCCCATGGCAAGGCCCACGTCAGCCTGAGCAAGGCAGGGGGCATCATTGATGCCATCGCCGATCATGGCTACTCGAGCGCCGCGCCGCTGCAGTGTTGCAATGGCCTGGCGCTTACCCTCGGGATCAACCGAGTGGATGACCTCATCGATGCCAGCACGCTGCGCGACGGCGCGAGCGGCCGTTTCCCGGTCACCGGTCAGCATCATGACCCGAGCGCCGGAGCGCCTGAGTTCAGCAACGACACCTTCGGACTCCGGCCTTAGCTGATCGGCCACACCAATAGTGGCACAGACAATACCATCAACACTGACGTACACAGAGCTGCAACCCAAGTGTGCTTGATTCTCGGCTGCCTTCAGGTGCTCCTGCGGAATGATCAGCAGTGCTTCGGCCATCATCACTTCATTTCCGACACGCAGTCTGTGACCGTCCATGATTCCGGTGGTTCCGCGTCCGGGATACGTCTGCGTGGACTCCGGGTCAGCTGGTTCAGCCCCCAGTCCACGGCACCAGTCAACAATGGCCCGGGCAAGGGGATGTTCGGAGCGATGTTCGACACTTGCGATGAGTCGCATGATGTCTGTCGAGACGAGTTTCGGGTGTGGTGTAACGTGAGCACCCACGACCGAGGGCAGCCCAAGTGTCAGGGTGCCCGTCTTGTCCAGCACGATCGTGTCTGCCGCATGCAGGTGCTCAAGGCTGGAGGCGGTTCGAAAGAGGATGCCGCGGCGTGCCGCTGCACCTGTCCCGACGATGATGGCCGTGGGCGTGGCAAGTCCGAGTGCGCACGGGCATGCGATCACCAGCACCGAAACGGCCGATACGACAGCATGATTCATCGCCGACTCTGGGTTGTCAAACACCAGCCAGACGACGAATGTGACGATGGCGATGACGACGACGACCGGAACAAAAAACCCGCTGATCTGATCGGCAAGGCGCTGGATCGGGGCTTTACTTGACTGAGCTGCCTCGACCGAGCGGATGATGCCGGCCAGCACAGTGTTGGTGCCTACGGCGGTAGCCTGTGCTGTGAAAGAGCCCAGTGTGTTAACCGATCCACCGATGACGCGGTCTGCCGGCCCTCGTTCGACAGGTATACTCTCGCCGGTTAGCATCGACTCATTAACGGCGGATGTTCCGGTCACGATCGTTCCGTCAACGGGGATCTGTTCACCCGGACGGACCACGAAAATCTCGCCAACAAGTACACTTGCTGCCGGTACACGCTGCTGCCGACCCTCTCGAACAACGCATGCCTGCTGGGGATGCTGCCGCAGAAGCCTCGCGAGAGTATCGGCCGTTGCCTGCTTGGCTCGGGCCTCAAGCCACTTACCAAGCAGGACAAGCGTGATAACCGTCGTAGTCGAATCGTAGTAGGCGCCGGCGTGAATGTGTGCGGGCATGACATGTGGCAGAAATGTCATCAGTACGCTCATGGCAAATGCAGAACCAGTCCCAAGCGCCACAAGGGTATCCATGGTGGCTGTTCGATGCCGCAGAGCAACGAGTGCTCCCGAGAAGAATCGGCGTCCGGCCCAGAGCACCGGAAGGGTCAGAACAAACAGCAATGAATTGACGCTCTGCGCGTGCGAGGCGCTCATGGAGGCCATGGCAATGACCATCGTCGCAAGGCTGAAGGGGGCTGAGAGCAACAGTCCGCGACGATAAACGTTAGCCGGTGCCTCCAGACGCCGCGCAAACTCGACGTCGTCGGTCTGGAGGCGCTCGGTGTAGATCGCCTCAACGCCATACCCGGCTGATTCGACTGCACGTTGCAGGGTAGCGTCGTCGACAGTCTCGGCCAGATCCACCACGGCGCGGTTGGTCACAAGATTCACAGCAGCTGACTGTACGCCCCTTACTGTTTTCAGCGCATCCTCGACTGCCATGGTGCACGCAGCGCAGTGCATGCCCGAGATGTCGATCGTCCGTAGGGTCATCTATCGTGCATCGCTGCGCAGTCGGTCCTTGAACTGCTTGCGGAACTTCTCCACCTTCGGACGCACCACGAAGGCGCAGTAGGGCTGTGATCCGTTGCGCTCGTAGTAATTCTGGTGGTAGTCCTCGGCTTTGTAGAAGGTACTGGCCGGTGTTATCTCAGTAACGATGGGCTCTGGCCATGTTCCTGAGGCCGTAAGCTGCTTAACGTACTCGCGGCTGGTGGCTTCCTGCTCCTTGCTCAGCGTGAAGATCGCGCTGCGGTACTGTGTGCCGACGTCATTTCCCTGACGATTGAGCGTGGTCGGGTCGTGGGCGGCAAAGAACACCTGCAGCAAATCGGCAAAGGAAATCACCGTCGGATCAAAAGTCACGCGACATGCCTCGGCATGGCCAGTGGTTCCATCGCAGACCTCCTTGTAGGAGGGGTTCTCGACTGTGCCGCCGATATAGCCACTCTCAACCGAAACGACGCCCTCGACGAGTTCGTAAACGGCTTCGACGCACCAGAAACATCCACCGGCAAGTATGGCCACTTCTCGTTGTTGTTGTGATTCCATTGGGATCGGTTTCGTTGTGTTCATCGAAGGGGGCTTGTTCTGCGCATCGGCACAACTGATGCATGCCAGAGCAGAAAAAAGGAGTGTGCTGAGGAAGTGCATGACGGGAGGTCGAAAAAAGCTCATGAGCGGACAAGGGTGAAGCCAAGAAAGGCCGTCAGCATGCCACCGAAAACGCTCAGCAGCACGTAAGCAAACATCGTGGCATGGTCGTGACGTTCCAGCAGTATGGTTGTTTCAACAGCAAATGCGGAATAGGTAGTGAAGCCGCCGCACAGTCCGGGGCCGAGAAAGAGCATCAGGGGGCGCCGTATGGGCCCGTCGTCAATGTTTGCACCCGTCAGAGCACCCAGAAGAAACGTCCCGACCAGGTTCACGATGAGCGTCGGCCAGGGTATTGACGTGACGACCGGGAAAAGCATCCCGAACCCATAGCGCAGACCGCTGCCAATAGCACCGCCGAGAACGACGTAGAAGAGATTTGACATGCCGAAACATACGCCGCAGTTCGGATATCTTTGCCGTCATGAAAGCCGTATCCCTTCTCTTTTCGATTCTGATCGGCGCGCTGATGATGCGTGCACAGGCCCCCTTCATTCATACCAGCTCCGTTGTGGATGCTCCCGGTTCCGAGCCGCGTGAGCATCCGCTTGACGTTGAGCGAATGACGCTACGTGTGCGTTTTGATCCGCCGAAGGGTGTTGTGTACGGGACGGTGACACATGTCTTCAGGGTGCTTCAGCCGACGGTTGACTCCGTGGAGCTTGATGCGATCAGAATTCGCATCGTTTCGGCCAAGCTTGGCGCGTCAAAGATCCGCTACCGCTCGACCGACACCTCTGTGATCGCCTACTTTACGCCCGCCCTGCGCTGGGATACCTATGACTCTCTAACCTTTACCTATGAGGCAAGTCCGCGTAAAGGTATCTACTTCATCGGCTGGAATGATCCGACAAATCGCATGCGCAAGCAAATATGGACGCAGGGTCAGGGCATCGACAACCGTCACTGGATACCGATGTATGACGAAATGAACGATAAGATGATCACCGAGACCATTACCACCTTCGACGGCACGTACGAGGTGCTTTCCAACGGAACGCGTCTTGGTGTGACGAAGAACGCAGATGGTACGAAAACATGGCATTATCGCATGACGCGGCCTCATGCTTCATACCTGCTGATGCTGGCCATCGGCAACTTTGCCATCACCGAGCGCCGATCGGCCAGCGGAGTTCCGATCTATCTGTATTCCTATCCCGAGTATCCGGAGCGGATCGATCCGACGTACATGTACAGCGTCGAGTCAATGGACTTTCTTGAAAGCGAAATCGGAGTGCCATATCCATGGGAGTCGTATAGTCAGGTGCCGGTAGCAGACTACATCTTCGGAGCGATGGAAAACACTACGGCTACCATTTTCGGGGACTTCTCACAGACCGACCGACGGGGGTGGCTTGACCGTTCGTACGTGGGGACGAATGTCCATGAGCTGACCCATCAGTGGTTCGGTGATCTGGTGACCGCGCGCAGTCAGAAATCGGTCTGGCTTCAGGAGAGCTTTGCCACATTTTATCCTCACCTGTTCACGCGCCGTGTGCCGGCGCTGGGCGGTGAAGACGGCTATCAGTGGGGACGTCGCGGAATGCACCGCAGCGCTCTTTCTGCCGGCGAGAAGGACCGTCTGCCGATCGTGCATCCGTCATCCGGCTCTGCACGGATCTATCCCAAGGGGGCCTGTGTACTTGACATGATGGCCTATGTCTTCGGCGACTCTGCTCTGCGCCGGGTCATCCGGCATTATACAATGCGGCACATGTATCAGAACGTTGAGACCAATGATCTCTACCAGTCATTTCAGGACACGCTCGGCATTTCGCCAGAATGGTTCTTTGATCAGTGGCTCTACAAGGGCGGAGAGCCCCATTACAAGGTCAGTCACTCGCCGGGCAGCGCGCTGGTCGATGGTAAAATGACACCGGTGACGTTCGTGAACATTGAACAGATTCATCAGACGGATGCCCTTACGGGGCTCTTCCGAATGCCGATCGACGTGGACGTTTATTACACCGACGGCACGTCACGTCGTATTCGTACGGATGTCTCTAAACAGGTGACCACGGTCATTGTTCCCAATGCCGAATCAAAACCGGTTTCGTTTGTACTCTTCGACCCCGGTTCATATGTGCTGAAGAAGGTCACGTTCGAAAAGCCATGGGAGGAGCGTCGCGCTCAACTCAAAGGCGCTGCCAACATGATCGACCGATACGATGCCCTTGAGTCAATGCGCTCGGATAATGATCGCATCGCAGAACGCAGTGCCGTTGTGCGAGATGTGCTGGCAAAGGAAACGTTTCACGCGATGCGTTCGGAAGCAGTTTCACAAGCAGTCGACATGGCCTACCGTGGGTATGCCGATGCATGGATCATTGTTCGCCAGGGTTTGTCCGATCGCAGTGCTGACGTTCGTAAGGCGGCCATCAATGCCATCGTGACAGTTCCCGAAGAGCTGCGCTCCGATGTTGAAAAATTGCTCACAGATTCATCGTACCAGGTCATACAGACGGCATTGACGAAGCTTGCACGATCATTCCCCAAGGATGTAAAACGATTCACCTCCCGCATTGCTTCTGTTCGTGGCATGCACGAGCGGGTCAAGATCGCCAGGCTTGAGCTGGAGGCGGAAGGGGGCTCAGCAGAGGCCCTTGATGAACTTGCGGACCTCTGCTCTTCAGGCTGGGAGTTTATGACCCGTCAAAATGCCATGGGAGCGTTCCGTCGGCTTGGCACCATAACGCCCCTTGCCGCTTCAGCGATGACATCTGCAGTCCTGAGCACGAACAATCGGCTCAGTTCGGTCGCTAGTAGTGTGATATCCACTCTCTGCGAGCAACCGAAGCTCAAAGATGTTTTTCGTCAAGTCGTTGATATCCATCAACTTGACCAACCGCAAAAAGAGTTGCTGGCTCCTATTCTGAAGTAATGTGGAAAACTTGGTTTGATTTTTGCTTGGCAGAACCCGAAACGAGCCAGGCGATCGTGCATCAAGATTGTTTGGAATGTTTCACTTGTCTATCTTCACAACTTGTGCGCCTATGATGTGGTTTCACCATGCGTAGTCGCTGACTCAGCCAGTAAAAAAAAATCGAAAAAATCTTTTCAACTCCAGGAGGAGCCATGCTTCGTACCACAACAGCGTTAGCCGCATTAGTCGCGGCGCTGATCATCGGAACGTCATCAATGATGGCGCAGCCGGCGATTTCATTTGTTTCACATCCTGCCAGCGGATACGTCTGTTTTGGTACGCAGTACCGCTTGACGTGTATTGCCAATACGCCGGCCACAGCTCGCGCCGTGTATCAGTGGTTCCGTGACGGCGTGATGCTCAATGGACGTACAGGAAATTTTCTGGACCTGACCATTTCGGATTACGGCTCGGCGGGCGTTTATAGCTGCATGGTCACGGCAACCGACACGGTGACGTTTACCGGCACATCGAGTTTGATGTCTGATGGCGCTTCGGTCATTGTTGTGCGCGAGTCACAGATCACAAGTCACCCGTCATCCATGCCGGTGGCTATGGGCAGCACGGCAAACTTGATGGTTTCGGTGGAAGTCGTCGGAGCCCCGCAGAATTACGTGCCGTCGTATCAGTGGATGAAGCGTACATGGAACGCAGCTTCACTGACCTATAATGACGTACCGATAAACGATAACGGACGCATTTACGGTTCGCAGTCGTCGATACTCACCATCACCAATGTTGGTGCTACAGACACAGCTGGCATGTATGTGTGCCAGGTGACTGGCTTTTGCAAAGGAGCCGTGACCACGCGTGCCGCGCAACTGTTTACGCCATCGATGATGGCCTCAAACATGACGCCAAAGCTCTGCGTTGGTGGAACGATGTCCGTTTCGTGTGCTGCAAACATTGCTGCGCTTCCTGAAGGAAATGCATCGTATCAGTGGTTCAAGGGCAATGTGCGACTATCCAATGGTTCCGGCGTGAGTGGTGCAACGAGCAGTGTTCTCTCGATTGCAAATGCCTCAGCGAAGACGGCCGGAGACTACCACTGCGTCGTGTCTTATGGAACGCGCAATCTTACCTTCGAGACTAATCCGGTGACGGTTACTGTAGGTTCCGAGCCAACGATCGTGCGCAGCCCAGAGACAGTCACTGCCTGCGAAGGCCAGCCTGCTGTTCTATCGACGGTTGCTACGGGCGAAGTTCTGACGTTCCAGTGGATGAAGGGTTCCGAAGTTCTAAAGAATGAGACGGGTTCGACGCTCTCCCGGATCGCTACCGCCGATGATGCCGGATTCTACACTGTGGTCGTATCGAATGAGTGCGGTGTCAAGACTTCCCGTGTTGCTGAAATCAAGGTTGAGCCACTGCCGGATATTGAAGGTCAGCCAAAGTCTGTTGCATTTACCGAAGGCACACCGGTCAGTTTCTCCGTGCTTGCCAAGGGCCGCAACATTTACAACTATCAGTGGTTCCTGAACGGTGCAGCCATTGAAGGTGCTACTGAAGCCACATATACGGTTGCCAATGCCAAGTGGTCTGACGAAGGCCAGTACTACTGCGAAGTTTCCAACCTCTGTGGATCAGCCAAGTCACGCGTCGCTACTGCATCGCCAGTCATGGGTGTAAAGGACGACGTCACAGCCGGAGGTTATGTTCTGAGCACCGCCAAGCCAAATCCAACTGCTGACGCATCACTCATCGGCTACACACTGCCTACGGCTTCGATGGTCCGTGTTGTTCTGAGCGACGTCACAGGACGTGAAATCACAACACTTGTAAGTGAGAGTGTTGATGCCGGAACGCATGCAGTAAGCTTCAGTGCGGGTGCACTTAACATCGGCCCTGGCGTATATAACGTCACTCTGTCTGCCGGCACGTTCGTTGCTACGCAGCAAGTGATCGTCGTCAAGTAAACATATCCTCTTAGAAAAGTTAAAGCGGCGTCAGGCATATATGCCTGACGCCGCTTTTCATTTTCACGGTTCGTTGCAGACTCTTCAGCGAAGGTCTACGAGCTCCCAGTTCTTCGGAACCTTGAAGGTGAACCGAGAACCGCTCAGCGCGGGATTACGTTGCAGGCCGCTGATTGTATAGGCAATGCGTGACGGTCCCGAGATGATCACCACCTTTGTTACGTTGATCGACTTATCCAGCGTAATGTCAAGCGCCGTGACATTGGCAATGGTAGCCGCCGGCTGGGGTGCCGTAAGGCGTAGAATGGAATTTGTCGGACCCTGCTCAACGATACTGGAGCGATAGACCGAGATGATCTCGAAGAATACGCGCTCTAGTGATACATCGCTTGAAAGGGGCTTGTAGGTGTTCATGATCACCGACTTCGTGGTAGCGTCGGCATTCCACACCGTACGGCCATCGCACACAATGGTGCGCGTGCCGACCTCGATACGATACCGACCGCCTCGCTGCGCCATGATCATGCCATTCATCCCGTCAGATCCGATGAAGCGCATCTTTATTGACTTCAACGAGCGGTAACGAGCATGGAACTGGTCGAGGACATCCATACCGACGGCATGGAGCGGGCCTGTCATCATGATCCCGACCGCAATGATTTGTGTCAACATCCGCATTGTGCAAAGCCCCCTATCGTGGAGAAGAGATTCGTGCTGTCAGAGGACCACGAAGACCTGAGTATGAGGTGAGCTCGGCATCGATCGAACCGATCGGAATTTTGGTGCTGACCTTGACAGGCACCCGGCGTTCGTCATCGCTGAGCCACAGTAAGAGCTTGCCTTCAAACTTGAACAGGCTGCCGGATTTGATCACAGGCTCAACGACAACGCAGCGATAGGTGCCGGACTCGATCTCGATCTGCTGACGGCCAAGTATTTTAACGGCTAGATCATGTGTCTCACGATCAAAGAAGTTTTGCAGATAGATCACATCGCCACGTTTGTATGTCGAGAGATTCAGTGCACGTATGTAGTAGAATGCCGATACGATGTCATGCACAAACGTCGGGATGGCAAATGTTCCCTCACTGGTCCTTGCCGTCTTTCCAATATGATCAAACGTGGCTGAAAAGTCCTTCTGGAAGCCCCCTTCGCGGATGCTCTGCTCGAACTTCCAGGGGAAGATGCCGTCAATATCGACCAGGGTTCGGTAGCGATCACGAACGCGGTAAAGAAAGTCAAGTGACTTGAGTGAAGCTACCTCAAACCGGATGTCATAACAGGGACGTCCGGCGGTGGTAACGGACTGTTTGCCGATAGTGAACGATGCAGTCCCTGCCTTGATAAACTTATAGCCGACGCTGTACTCAAGGCGCTCACCCACCCCGAATGCGTCGTTGGCAATGTGTCGCAACGGAGGGCTGTCGTCATCTGCACTTAAGAGCATCGATGCCGAAGCCAGCAGGACGGTGATGATCAGGGGGCGTAGCATGCGATCAGCTCAGACGCGTATCTGTCACAGGTCGTGTGCCCCAAGCCCACGCCTGATGAGGAAAACCGGTATGTCAAATTCAGATAACAAAAGTGTGGGCCCGGCCGGATTTGAACCAGCAACCAACGGATTATGAGTCCGCTGCTCTAACCGTTGAGCTACGAGCCCCTTAACGACCACGATAGCTAGTTGAACAGTCCTACAAAGATGCCAAGCTGCGCATTCAGACCACTAACACTAATCGTGGATGGAACGTTGGTGGTTGGGGTGTTCGTGTTGGCCGTCCAATCTGATGTTGAAATCTGAGCTGCATAGCCGCCCTGCAGCCGAATGTCGAGAAAAGGCGTTACAGCGTACTCTATGGACAGTCTTGGCATGAGGCAGAGGGAACTCTGTTCAAGAACCTGACGGGAGGTGGTATTCAGCATTGAACTCCAGTCATAAGTGCCGCTACCAGCCGACATCGTGATTGTCGAGTACCCCCAGACAAACCCCAGGCCCGGAAGAATTGCAAGCTTTGATGCAGGTACAATGGCATACTCGGCGTGTAGTGAACGGGTTGAGATCGCATACTCAAGACTGAGCGTCGTCTCGCTTCCACCTGGCGCCGGTGCGGTTTTCGTGCTGCCTACGGATCCAGTCAGCCATGAGAATCCGATGCGGGCATTCGGAATCACGCCGATCGCGGTGAAAAACTCCACGCCGGCCAGGATCATCGGAGAACTCATGTTATCGAGACCCCTGCTCTTGGCCATGGTATTGATGTCGTCGACGTTGGGCATGAAGATGTTAACCGAGGGCCCGATACCAATCGCCGAGTAAGCAACGGTTTCCTCAGGAAGCGGCTCTTCATCAAAATTCAGCTCGTTTAGGCGATCGTCCTGCGCCGAAGCGCCAAAGACGGCAATGAACATCATAAGGATGGCAAGCATACGGGCAGACATAGACATGCTCCACGGAAAGTTGAGTGCGAAGATACGGGGCTCCGTAGTTTCGCCACCATGAAGATCGTTGCAATCGTCATGGCTGGCGGACTGGGCGTTCGCCTCTGGCCGAGAAGTACCGAGCGTAAACCAAAGCAGTTTGTCCACGCGCTTGGCGAAGGTACGCTCATCCAGAACACGGTAGCCCGTTTGCAGCCGATGATCCTGCCGGACGATGTGTACGTGATCACCACGTCAGAGCTTCACGCGCACGTCCACGATCAGCTTCCAATGGTGGCACCTGAAAGGATCATCAGCGAGCCCTTTGGACGAAACACGGGACCAGCCATTGCTTTGGCGGCCGCCATGATCCAGGAACGATGTGGCGATGATGCCGTATTGGTCGTCCTTCCAAGCGATCACGTTATCAGCAATGTTCGTAAGTTTCAGGTAGTGGTCGATACCGCCTGCACGGCTGCTGTGCACATGGATCGTATAATGACCATTGGGGTTATGCCGACGCGGCCCGAAACCGGGTATGGTTACATCCAGGTTGGCGATCCAATTGAATGCGACAATCCCCTAATACGCGGTCACGTCAAGAGTGTGCGGAGTTTCGCCGAAAAGCCTGATGCGGCAACAGCCCAGCGATTTCTCGATGCCGGCGACTTCGCCTGGAACAGTGGGATCGTTGTCGGCACGGCTCGGGCGATATTGCGTGCAGTTGACGAGTACATGCCTGACCATGCGCCCCTCATTCACCAGTGGCAGCGTCGTAACCGCGGAAATGATACCGAAGCGGAACTGGAAGCGATCTACCGTCAGATGCGCTCAGTTTCCTTTGATGTGGCTGTTCTGGAGCGAGATCCAACGATCGGCGTGGTGGAGGGGTCGTTCGGGTGGAGCGACCTCGGTACGTGGGATGAGCTCTACCGGATGTCGCTTAAGGATGGCAAGAATAACGTCATCGAAGGCACAGTTGTCGCAGTTCGGACAACTAATAGTCTGGTTTCGGCGAGTTCCGGACGCCTGGTAGGCGTTATCGATATGGACAACATCATCGTCATCGAGACCGAACAGTCTATTCTGATCTGTCGTCGCGGTATGGCAGAGAACGTCCGCGATCTGGTCGAATTGCTTCGAAGACGTCAGATTTCAAAGCATTTTTAGCCCCCTTCATGCTGCACCCGCCATTGATCCTTCTGCTAGCTGCGTGCGTCATGTGTTCCGCGGCATCGTTGCAGGCGCAGACGATATCGCTAGCGGACTCGACGGCACAGGCGCTGAAGTCCGTGCGGCGCTCAATCGAGCGCGACCGGCGCGCGTCCGACAGTCTGCGCAGGGTGTGGGATCGGCAGTGGAGACTCAGCGACAGTTTGCGCGTCGAGTCCATGTTCGTGCGCATGCGCAGCGACTCACTCAAACGGGCTGTTGCCTCGGCCGAGCGACGTGAACTTGAGCTGCTTCAGTCTCTCGTTCAGACTGACACGATCGACCCCTCTGTGAAGGGGCTAGCTGACACCACTGTCGCCGTGAACACGCCCGCCGATTCACTGGTCGTTGCCAGCGCGGTGCGGAGTAATCGAACCGCGCGGGTCTCAACCGGACGGACCCTCAGCGACTCGCTCACGACCATCATCCTGCGCAGTGATGCCGACACCGGGGTGGCCTCGTACTATGCCGAAGCATTTCATGGTCGCAAAACCTCCAGCGGCGAGACCTTCAACATGAACGACCGAACGTGTGCGCACCGGTGGCTGCCATTCAACACGCGTGTTCTGGTGACCAACCTGTCCAATGGACGCCAGGTTGTCGTGCGTGTTACCGACCGCGGTCCGTGGAAGAGCACCCGACTGATCGACCTATCCAAGCGCGCAGCTCTTGACCTTGACATGATCCGTGCCGGTACGGCCCGTGTTTCGATCCAGGTGGTAGAAGCTGAACAGATAGAGCAGCCGACACAGCCGACGCGCTGAGTAACTGCGCAGAGGGGTGTTGCGTTCTAGGGGGCTCTCTCAGCAGAATGGGAGCTTGACGACCTCAGCGGGAAAGGTGGTGCCTCTGGCTGAGAGTTCGATGACGGTGCCGGGACTAGATAGGGCCGTTGGAACATAACCGAGTCCGATTCCTACACCGAGCGTCGGTGACTGGTTGCCGCTGGTGACCTTACCGACGACGGCTCCCTCGTGCATGATCGGGTATCCGCTGCGTGGGATGAGCTTTTCGGTGAGCATCTTGAAGCCCACGAGCTTGCGGGAGGGACCGGCCTCTTTGACTGCGGCTATAACGTCGCTGCCGTTGAACGGACCCTTGGCGAGTTTCGTGATCCAGCTCAGGCCAGCCTCGATCGGGTTCGTCTCGTCGGTGATGTCATTTCCATACAGACAGTAGCCCTTTTCGAGACGAAGTGTGTCGCGGGCGCCAAGACCTATCCATGCGATGCCATGTTCGTTCCCGGCCTCAAAAAGAGCATTGACCACCGAAGCAGCCACGTTCTCATCGCCGGCGAAGTAGAGCTCAAAACCGATCTCGCCCGTGTACCCTGTGCGCGAGAGGATCATCGGCACGCCGGCAAGGGTTCCCTCGGCAAAGCCGTAGTAGGGAATCACGGATAGGTCTGTCGTGGTCAGCTTCTGCAGGGTCTCAATGCTCTTCGGACCCTGAACCGCAAGCAGACTGAAGTCATCACTGCGATTGGAGAGTTGCAGATCGGCAAAGCCGGTGGCGTTCTCACTCACCCAGGCCCAGTCCTTGTCAATGTTCGCGCCATTGACGACGAGCAGGTAGGAGTGTTCTGCAAGCATGTACACCAGCAGGTCGTCCACCAGACCGCCATCGGGACGTGGCAGAGCCGAATACTGGGCCTTGCCGGGGGTCAGTTTCGACGCATCGTTGACCGTGATCTTCTGGATGAAGGCCAGCGAGTCGGCGCCCGAGACAAAGAACTCACCCATATGTGACACGTCGAAGATGCCAACGCCACTGCGTACGATCTTATGCTCGGCGATGATGCCCGTTGGGTACTGAATCGGCATCTCGAACCCGGCGAACGATACCATTTTCGCGCCGGCGGCAAGGTGAAGGGCGTGGAACTTCGTCGTCTTCATGTCGTACCTTCGTAGAGTGAGCTGCGAATATAACCAGTCATAGCACCAGGGAGTTTCTGCATGACATCTCGAAGAACGGTGTTGCGTTCGCTTGCGGCGTTGGGTCCGACAGCCCTGTTCGCCTCGGAGGCACTTGCTTCTGTTACCCGGTGGCTTCCAACGGCCCTTCCGAATGTTCCACCCGCAGTAGTAGCCACGGATGAGGATTACTGGGCCATGGTGCAGCAGGCATTTGATGTGGACCGTTCGATCATCAATCTCAACAATGGCGGCGTCTCCCCCTCGCCCCGTACCGTACAGCAAGCTTTCCGGCGCTACACGGAGCAGGCCAATAACATGCCGGCCTATGAGATGTGGCGTCATCAGGAGCCGCAGGTTGAAACGATCCGCGAGGGCCTGGCCGATATGTTTGCCGTCAGTCCCGAGGAGGTCGCCATTACCCGCAACGCCAGCGAGGCGCTTGAGACCTTGCAGTTCGGGGTTCCGCTTGAGCGCGGCGATGAGGTGCTGACAACCACGCATGACTACCCGCGGATGCTAACCACGTGGGAGCAGCGCGTCCGTCGTGATGGTATTGTTCTCAAGAAGGTGAACTTTCCAGCTCCGCTGAAGCGACGTCAGGACTTCATTGATGCCATCGAATCCGGCATCACCGAGCGAACAAAGGTCATTCACATCTCCCACGTTGTGTTCATGACGGGTCAGATCCTGCCGGTGCGCGAGATCTGCCGTATGGCCGCACAGCGCAATATCCGCTGCTTCGTCGATGGTGCCCATTCGTTTGCCCACTTCCCGTTTACGCAGAAGGATCTCGAGTGTGAGTACTTCGCCACGTCGTTGCACAAGTGGTTCCTTGGTCCGATCGGAACCGGGATGCTGTACGTAAAGAAAGACCGCATCGCCGATATCTGGCCGCTGATGTCAGCCCCCAAGGATATGGATGCCAACATCCGCAAGTTCGAGGAGATCGGTACTCACCCGGCTGCTATGCATAACGCCCTGATCGAGTCCATTGCCTTCAATCGCGCCATCGGAACCGATCGCAAGGCCGCCCGGCTTCGTCATCTGCATACCGTCTGGACCGATCAGCTTGAGAAGATGGACAACGTGAGATTTCTGACCGACATCACCGATGATGCCAATCAGTGCGGACTTCGTCTGGTTCACATTGTCGGAACCGACCCCGGGAAGGTCTCGAACTACCTGCTGGAGAAGCACCGCATTTTTACGGTCTCCATAGGACATGATGACTTCAAGGGGCTTCGAGTTGCCCCGTCTGTCTACACCACGGTATCCGAGATGGAGCGCTTTGCAAAGGCCATGATGATGATCGCCCGAGGCGAAGCCGGCGCTGCCGTCCTAGTTGACGTGAAAGGCTGAAGCCCCTGCTCGCGACAGACTGGATTCGCTGCCGGGAGCTGAGATTCCGTTTGGCCGGAACACTTCGTCGAGCTCGTCTTCGAGCGTACGAGTCTGGTGATACCGGTCCTGATCCCGCACAAAGCTGGCCATGATCTCCAGGTGCCAGGGTGGCAGCAGTGTCACATGTACGGCATCATCCCAGTCGAAGGTGCTCATTTCCGCCCCCTGACGTCGGATCTCCCTGCGCAGATCGGTGATCATTGATCCGATGAAGTCGGCGATGTCGGCCTCATCGGTCACGCCCAGAAGAACGTGCAGATGGTCCTCGCGTACGTGAACGGCACTGCAACGCAGCCTGTGTCGCTCAGTGGTGTGCTCGATGGTGCGGGCGAGCGCTTCATGGACGCCAGGGGGCAGGAAGGAACCCTGGCGAGGGATCAGGATCAGGTGCAGACCGAGACTATGGATGTGTTGCATCGCAGGACTCCTAACGGTGATGGTGGAAATTAGATGGCTGTAAAGTCCTTGTGCGTTTTTCGGTCAAAACGTGACGCGGGTAGTGGTGCCGTGGAATGATGGTCCGGCATTGACATCGTAGATTGCGCCGTGCTGAGCCCCGTGTGAGACCAATAAAAACTTCTCGCGGTCGGGGCAGAGCGTCACCACATCACGAATTCACCATGATCAACATGCTCCGTTCATTGCTCGGCGGGTCAGATGACGACCTCGCAAACGCACTCCGTCAGGGAGCGGTCATCATCGATGTCCGCACCCCGGCGGAGTTCTCCGGCGGCCACGTGGCAGGCTCGGTAAACATTCCACTTAACGAGATCCCCAACAGGCTGGGAACGTACGATGCGTCCACACCGATCGTCTTCTGCTGCGCCTCCGGCGGCCGCAGCGGTCAAGCAACGTCATTCGCCGCGTCGAAGGGATATACCGCAGTCAATGGTGGTCCGTGGACGACCGTGAATAAGGCAGTTTCCGACATTCAACAAGGACAATGAACATGATCAGGATCGCCATCGCTCTCGTGTTTCTCGCAACGATGTTTTCATGTACGATGAGTGCCCAGCAGGTCAAGGACGTCGACGTCAAGGCTGCCAAGGCCATAATCGACAAGGGTGGCGTGACCATTCTTGATGTTCGCACTCCCGCCGAATACCAGGCCGGCCATATCGCTGAATCTGTCTTGGCCAACTACAACGATCCGGCATTCGAGTCCATGATCGCCAAGATCGATAAGAACAAGCCCGTGCTGGTGTATTGCGCAGCCGGTGGCCGCAGTTCCAGAGCAGCCAAGCTGATGTCCGAGAAGGGCTGGAAGAACGTTAGCAACATGCTTGGTGGAATGGGGGCATGGGGCAAGGCCGGCTATGTAGTGGACTTTTATGAAGAGGGTAAGGGTAAGAAGTAACCAGCATCAATGCTAACGCTAACACTGAAGCCGCGTGAGGAAAGACGCCTTCGCGACGGTCACCTGTGGGCCTATCGTGATGAGCTGGTGCATGCGCCCGATGCTGTGCCCGGTGAGCTCGTGCGCCTTGTGGCCCATGACGGATCGTCGCTCGGATCTGGCGTGTACAATCCGCTTTCGAAGATTGCCGTGCGCATGGTAGGGGGCGAACTCGACGCCATTGATACCGACTTCTTCATCCGTCGATTTACCTCATCGCTCGATCTACGGCGGCGAGTCCTTCCCGGCCAGGAGGCCTACCGCCTGATATTCGGTGAAGCTGATATGCTTAGCGGTCTGATCGTTGACATTTACGGGCAGTATGCTGCCATTCAGATGCTCTCGGCCGGTATGGACCGTGCCAAGCCCCATATCGTCGAGGCACTGCGTATCGTGCTACCGGAGTTGCAGGGGGTCATTGAAAAGAACACGGCCCAGACGAGGAAGAAAGAAGGACTCGAGCTGGTGGATGCCGTGGTCTGGGGGGCAGTTCCCGAGCGCGTTCATGTGCGCGAGAACGGCTTGGCATTGGAGGTCGATCTTGTCGGTGGTCAGAAGACCGGCTACTTTCTGGACCAGAAGCTCAACCGTCGTGTGGTTGGCTCGCTTTCGTCCGGACGTCGCGTGCTGGACTGTTTCTGTAACGTTGGAGGGTTTGCGCTGAACGCCGCCGCAGGTGGTGCCAGCCTGGCTCTTGGCGTTGATTCGTCCGCCGCCGCCATTCAGGGGGCTCGGCGTCACGCCGAGATCAACGGGCTTTCACACTGCACCTTTGAGCAGGCCAATGTGTTTGACCTGTTGCGGGAGCATGTGCAGCAGGGTGTGTGCTGGGACATGGTCGTTCTCGACCCTCCCTCGTTTGCCAAATCTCGCTCTGCTATTCGCGGGGCACTGGCCGGCTATGCCGAGCTAAACCGCACGGCTATGAAGCTGCTCCGCCCCGGCGGATTGCTTGTTTCTTCCTCCTGCACGCAGCTTGTCAGCGAGCATGATCTGCTTGATATCCTCTATCGGGAAGCTGCACGAATCCGAAAGAGACTTCGTCTTGTGCACCGAGGATCGCAGGCTCCCGACCATCCGGTGCTGCTGGCGATGCCGGAGACGCAGTACCTGAAGTTTCTGGTTTTTGAAGTGTTGGGCGATCCGTAATTTCTTGATACGGGGCTGACATGCTAGAATTTGAGTATGAAGACAACGACAATGACGAACAGGACCGACGGGATCTCGATGAGACCCTGAAGCGGTTTCGCGAGTCTGTGCGAAGCGGTCA
>JBEIIK010000023.1:0-24821 GCA_040380835.1 Ignavibacteria bacterium
CTACACGCCCGCTGACCCATCGCGTGACAGGGCGGACCGGGCTTACATTCGCTTCCGCGATGAAAGCCGTGCCGAATGGCAGGTACAGTTGATCGCCACGTCGGTGGCACCGAAGCTCTACATCTCCCAGAACACGGCCTTTGGCACCGTCGAAGTCGGCGATGTCAGACGTATGCCGATGATCGTTGAAAACACATCGTCACTTCCTGTGCGGGTGGACTCGCTGACTGTCAGCCCGGGCTACCGGATCATTTCTACAAGTCGACCGGTTCCTCTGGTTCTAGCTCCGCGGGATTCGATCCGCGTCATCGTTGAGTTTGCACCGGATGCAGCCAAGGGTTTTTCCGGTAATCTGATGGCCTACTCATCCGACCCGTGCGTGATAACCGGCTCGGGGCCTCTGACCGGGCGTGGTATCATCGTTAAACTCGAGAGTGCCCTTTCTCTTGTCAACTTCGGCTACGTCCGTCCCTGCGAATGTGTCGAGCGCACGATCGAACTGCTCAACGGTTCACTTGTGTTTGATATGACGGTTGAGCGACTCTGGATCGACTCTGCCGGAGTCCCCGGCGGCAAGCCTCAGTTCTTCTCATGGAAGTCAAAGTTCTCTCCGACTGGCGCTGTGCCATATACGGTGCCTCCGGGAGAGCGCGATACGGTGGTGCTGACCTTCTGCCCGCGCACTCCGGCTGACGTAGCTCAGATGGAGTGCCGTGCGGCCCTGCACATCAAAGCCTCCGGTTCGCAATGGAGTAACACGCTGGAAACATTCCTGGTAGGCAAACGTTCGCTGACATTCCGTCCGGCTCCGACGTCGGTGCAGTTCCCCTACGGCGTCGTTGATGTTCAGAGTCCGCAGATCCTTTCCGTGGTGCTCAAGATTCCGGATTTCCGCCTGAACCCGAGCCAGGACATAGTCACGGTTGATTCGGTCTCATTTATGCCCGACGAGCGCATCTTTACGATCTCAGCACCGACCACCTGGCCGCAGGTCGTCAAGCCCGGCGATTCACTCGTGGTGCAACTTCGTCAGCGCCCGCGTGCACCGCGCGACTACCGTACACGACTGAAGTTCTGGTTCTCCACTCCATGTACAGGATGGGATACGACCGTTCTGGTGCGCGGAGGGGGCTTTGCTCAGACCAAGGGTCTGCAGTTCGCCTTCAACCTGCTTCGCCCCGTGCCGGATACCTTTGCAATGGTCTCCTGTGATACGCTGGCCATACCACTTTACAGCTCGATTGTCATCGACGCGTCGGTCGTTGACATCGGGATGCGGGTTGACTTTGACTCGACACAGTTGCGACTTCTGGATGTGACATCGACATTGCTTGCCAACCAGTGCGCTTCTCAGACAGGCGGTGTGAAGTTCAAGCCGTCCCTTGCTTTCGGGCCTTCACCGTTCGGAGGTCAGAAGGTTACGCTTAAGAATTTCTGCGGCGTGGATTCACTGAGCCCGTTTGCCGTGCTGCGATTTGTGACGGTGAATAACAATCGTGCGAGTAGTAGACTCACGATTGATAGCATCAACTTCGATACGGAGGATGTGATCCTTTACCGCCTGATCGCCACGGGCGACAAAGCAACGGTCATCGCTTTGAAGTCCGACATCGCCGTGGCGCGTCCGGCAAGCTTTGATTCGGTGCGCATTCTTGAATGCGCCGACCGTACGATCACCGTCGTCAACACAGGTGATGTCTATAACGCTGTTACTGAGCTTCTCGACCTACCAGCCTACACAACCATTGTCGGAGCTGTTCCGCCCCTTGGCGACTCGATCGCCCCCGGTGACTCGGCGGTCTTTACACTCCGCTATTGCCCGCGACGCGAACAGCTCGATACCGCAACGCCGCGCGTTGTCAGCGGTTATCCATGCGATGTTCGTGATACGGCCAGCACTCGCGGTTGGGGCTATGCACCGGAACTGGACGTCAGCATGCTCCCAACATCGAAATTCTTTGCGCCAACGCCATTCAAGGGGGCTATCGGGGACACCATAATTGTTCCCGTGATGCTTGAAAAGGATCTTTCTGCGACCTACAATGGCATTACCTATTTCCTGAACGGTGTGAGCTTCGATGCGACCGTGATCTACGAACCGCGTTCGCTTAAGTTCATCGGTGTGGAGGCTGCTGCCAAACCGAACAACACGACGATCACGCCAACGATCGGTCAGGTGGACATTGCAGTCCGTGGTGCCGACACCCTGCGCTCCGGTCCTATCGTCAGTCTTCGCTTTGTGATGATGACGCCCGAGCTGACATCGACCACCATCAGCGCAGCTTCGAGCGGCTACACCTCCGACACACTGCAGTTCTTGGACATCGTACCCAAGGCCGGTAGCTCGGTGGTTGAGATATCCGGTAAGTGTAACATCAGCGTGGTGAAGTTCGCCCCCGGTGGTAAGGCCCGCGTCGAGGTCTTCCCGCAACCAGCCGTGAATGAGGCACTCGTGAGCTTCCGCATGCAGGAGACCGTGCCGGTGTTCATTGACGTGGTCGATTCCCGAGGCTCGGTTGTCCGCACGGTCCTTGATGGTTCGGTGACGCTCTCGGGTGGAGAGTACTCGCTACGCTTTGATACGGCCGATCTTTCGTCGGGGATGTACATGCTACGCATCAGCGCCGGCGTGTTTACCTCGTCGATTCCACTGATGATCGCACGGTAAGCCCCTTTGCCCAATCATGACCTGATCGTCCTCGGCGCCGGTGCCGCCGGATTGATGTGTGCTGCCCGCGCCGCAGCCGGGGGCTGTCGCGTTGTGGTCATCGAGCATAATGACAGACCCGGGAAGAAGATCCGTATCTCCGGGGGAGGCCGGTGCAACTTCACGAACCGAGAGGTCCGGCATACCAGCTTCCTGAGTGATAATCCTGACTTTGCCCGCTCGGCACTGTCGCGGTATGGTCCACAGGATTTTATTGACATGGTTGATGCCTATGGGATCGCATGGCACGAGAAGACCCTCGGACAGCTGTTCTGTGATGGGTCGGCCCAACAGATCATTGATATGCTCACAAGTGAATGTCGCAGGGGTAACGTAGAGGTGCTGTATCAAAGTCGCATGGTCTCTCTTGTACGGGGAGAAGAGTTTACGGTCGATGTCGAACATGATGGACACAGGCGCTCTCTGTGCTCAACGGCTCTGGTCGTGGCTACCGGCGGACTCAGCATTCCGTCGCTCGGAGCAACCGATCTGGGCTACCGCATAGCCCGGCAGTTCGGACATCCGATCGTTGACCCTTTGCCGGCCCTTGTTCCGTTGACGTTTTCACCCCGGTTTCTGCGGCACTTCGGTGGACTTTCCGGGTTGTCGTGCGAAGCTGACGTTAGCAGCGGTAGTGTGCGATTCCGTGAGAACATTCTCTTTACTCATCGCGGCATGAGCGGACCGGCCATACTGCAGATCTCGAGCTATCTGCGTGCATCATCAGGCTTCTCGATAGATCTTCTTCCTGGCCTACCGACCGATGCAGTCATCGAGGAGTATCCATCTGAGAAGCGCTTGCTTCGCACGGTGCTCTCGGGTCACCTTCCAAGCCGTCTGCTTGAAGCATGGGAAAGCCCCCTGCTGGACCGGCCCGTAAATGCGTCGTCCAGACGTGAGATCGAGTCGCTGATTGCGGGAATGAAAAGCTGGTACCTCGAGCCCGATGGCACGGAAGGCTATGCCAAGGCGGAGGTTACGTCAGGGGGCGTGTGCACCTCACAGGTGTCATCAAAGACCATGCAGAGTATGCGTGTTGGCGGTCTCTACTTCATCGGCGAAGTTGTGGACGTTACCGGCTGGCTGGGCGGATACAACTTTCAGTGGGCTTGGGCATCAGCCGTTGCCGCAGCCGATGCCATTGTCAAAAATCGGGCAGCGTAACCTCGGCAGCACCCCATGTCCGAACGACTTCAACTGATGGAAGTTCTGCTACAACGGCCTTGGTGAAGATCAATCTCGTTATGATCTGCCGGCATTCCGGAATTGCCCGTGCACACAGCCATGCATAGGTCTGCATTTGCGTCCTGTACTGCTCGCCAAGGTCTTCAACATTCTGTGCCGTCCGGACGCCGTTAGTTTTCCAATCCCAGATCTCCACGATACCATCGGTGGCGGCCAGTCGAACGTCCAGTATGCCTTCGATGACAGTACTTCCATGCAAGGCATGGAGCGTACCTTCAAGAACGGCGCGAGTGAGTTCATGATGGCGCGTTCTGACGAGGTCAGATGTCAGAACGGCCACCACTTCATCATGTGCACGCAGGGCCTGGCGCCGGTCGAGTTCGCAACCGGCCAGCACATCAACGACGCAGCGTGTCATTTCGACGCTACCAGTGTCGTGGCCGGACCTTATCGCAGCGGCCAGTGCCGAATGCACGGCCGAACCGAAGGCGGTTGATGAAGATTCGGAGTCAGCTCTTCGAGGGCCTGTTGTGGCATAGCTTCCGGCCGCGTGACGCCGTGACAGGGTACTGGCCGTAACCAGTTCAGGAGCTGGGCAGACCAGAGGTTGCAGGATCGGTGCAGGCAGCGGGCCTGCTTCATGCGCAAGCGACATCTGAGCACCGGAACGTGCGACGCTGGGTACGGTGCAGGCATTACGAATGTCACCACTATTGATGGCATCCACAAGAATCCTTAAAAGTCCTGTTGCCGAGGATGTTGTTTCCGCAGTCGGTACGGCCAGCAGCAGATGTGCCTTGGCACGCGTAAGAGCTACATAGAGCAGGCGACGATTCTGAGCTTCTTCGCGCTGACGTACGATATATCCATTGAGGGCATGAGACAGGACAAATGGTTGATCGACCTTCGTGAGTACGTGGATCGGATCAACACGCTGATCAGGCATGCCGATGGTTGGTCCGAGTTGCCGGGTCAACAGTACCGATGGAAGCCGAATCGAGTTCTTGAGTCCAGCTAGAGCTACTATCGGAAACTCCAGACCCTTGGAGCCATGGATGGTCATTATGTGCACGGCATCATCATCGCTCAAAACCACTTCCTCGGACTCGAGGTCATCGTCGGGCTCACTGATCGCATGCAGCACGTCCGCGATCGAAGCTGAGTGTGACAGCTCGTGCTCGGCGCAGATGGTGACGAGCTTCTCAATGTTCGCCATCATCTGCTCGGCACGCGGTTCGTGGCGGACCGAATCGTACCAGCCGCACAGCTCCAGCATGGGGTCAATGACGCTGCTGACAGGATGCAGGCTGAGCATTGAGCGCAGCCGTGCGAAGAACGCACTAGCCGAGACCACCTCTGCCGGGGCCTGATCGGATGCGGCAAGCGTTTGAAGTCCATCCTGAAGGCTTGAGGCTCTTCCAAGCAGCGATGCGGCAACGATGTCTTCATCGCGGCACCGTAGCAATGATGATCGCATCGTGACGGCTGTGGCCAGATCGTTTAATGGGTCAATAGCAGCGGTTAGAGCAGCCCGCACATCGGCTACCTCCGGACGCGAGAAGAACGCCCGTCCACCATAGACCTTGAACGGTATGCCAAGGCGACGCAGTTCATCGGCTATGGCTGCCTTGTCGGCATTACGAGGCACCAGCACGGCCACGTCTCCAGGTCTGGGCGAGCGCCCGGCCGATTCCTTGTCGAATACCAGAGCCGTGTCGGCTCCGCGGAGCATGGCAGAGATCTGGCAGGCAACAGCTTCAAACTCTGCAGGCCCCTTCAGAGCCTCGCCATCGACTTCGACAAGCCGGACCGATGAAAGGGTCTGAGAGGGTTCGCGGATGATCCCGGCCTCAAGATCGAGATAGGCCACGTCATAGGAAACCTCATCGTCATCATCGGGAGCTGCAGCGCTCCCAAAGGCGCAGCGGCATATGCTGTTGACATGTTCGACGAGACTCTGATGCATCCGGTAGGAGACTGATAGGGGGCGAATACCGGAATCCTCGGATGAAGCTATCTCATTGGCCCGACGGATCGCTCGGCGTGCCCGTCGGAAGAGCCTAACATCGGCATCGCGGAAACCATAGATGCTCTGCTTGTCATCACCAACAACATAGACATTGGGTCCGGAACTCACTCCGCCCGTGAGAGCAGGAACCAGACACTCAAGCAGGGCATACTGCGTCGGATCAGTATCCTGGAACTCATCGATCATCACATAGGATATCGATCGACGAATCGAGTCGGCTACCTCATCATCACTCAGCAGGCGCATGGCATCGTCGATCATGTCATCGAAGTCGATGACATTGCGCTGTCGTTTCAGCTCCGCGTACTCCGCTGCGGCGGCATCGGCAAGCCGAGCCAGCGCACGGGCAACGCGGAACTGGCGTTCTTCGATTGCAGGATCCCACTCGGCGGCGACCATCGAAAGAGCACTGTTGAGGTCGGATGGAAAGGGCCCGGGAAGTTCGCACCCCTTCGACGCGGCAGGGATCAACTTCTGTCGGATCTCCCGCTTTGTTGTGAACCATTCGGCCACGCATTTGCTCAGTTCCGCTTTTGCGGTCACGTCATCCGAATCCAGACGTGCAGCAAGGACCTCAAGCGCGCTGCACAGGCCTGCCAGTGCCGGAACCGTCGTAGCATAGGGTCGCACATGATCTGCCAGGCGCCGGGTGCAGTCTGCGGCGGCCTCGCGTTGCAGGGGAAGAACGGCTGACTGACGCTGCTGGAGCATGTCCTCGATCGGTATCGAGCAGGACGAGACGAACTCACGTCGCTGTGCCGAGCTTCTGGCAAGCCGGACCACAAAGCTTTGTACCGAACCAGGAGTCATTACATCAAACAGCTCCTGTATGTCGGGGTCGTTGATGTTCTGCGGACCGAGAAGCCCCTTCATCGCCATATCCGCAGCCTGAGCGCAGAGCTCGTCGGTAAGGCGAGTGTCGGCATCGCGTACGTCAGATGAGCGACCTACGACATCGGCGAACTGACGGACGAGTCCAGCACAGAAACTGTGAAACGTACTTATGCGGGCCGAGCCGATCTGCACGGACAACGAGCGCAATCGCGACTGCAGTTTCTGTGCTGAAACGTGCTCCAGGTAGGGGGCTTGCTGGTCGGGCTGGGTAAGCAGCGTATGAATCTGTTCATGCAGGCGCTGACGCATCTCGGCCGCTGCGGCACGTGTGAACGTGATGGCTACCACCTGATCGATGCGCACGGCTTCGATGAGCAGAATGCGCATAAAGCGTTCGACAAGAACAGAGGTCTTGCCCGAGCCGGCATTGGCAACCACAGCGCAGTGGATGTGCCGGTCCAGAGCCGCTATCTGCTGAGGGTTGAACATCAGTCGATGTGCTCCGGTTCGCTTCGTTCGGGCTGGTCAGATGACGGACGGATGGTGCAGGTACTCCACTGCATTGGATCGCATACCTGTGCCGCAACACGGGCAACATCCTTGCGTGTCACGGACAGGAGCGATTCGATGGTCGAGGTGGGGTTCTCGGGCTCGCCGGTTTCCATAACACCCTTTCCAAGCAGAGTCATCCGTGCCGTGAGGGACTCTAGAGACATGAGTTTACCAGCCCGAAGCTGGGCCAGAGCTCGTTTATGCTCTGCGGCTGTGATGCCACCTCCGGCAACCTCAGTCAGAACGCGCCGCACGCCCCCTTCAGCCTTTGCAAGATTCTGTTCATCGACGCCGGCATAGATGGCCATAAGGCCACAATCGGCAAAGAGCTGTACCTGGGAATAGACTGAATATGTCAGGCCACGGGACTCGCGAAGGCGCACGTTCAGGCGTGACGACATGCCGTCACCAAGCACAACGTTCAGGACCTGCAGAGCATGGCGATCATCGTGACGGCATCCCACGGTAGGGGTCTGCCAGAGCAGGTGCGCCTGTTGTGTCGGACGCGTCAGTGTGATATGCGATGCCTGGCGCAATGTCGGCAAAGACCGGCGCGTCAAGGCACGACGCTTCGGTGCGTGACTGGTCAGACGATGAATGATGTTCAGGACATGATCCGGATCACAGCGTCCGCTAACGGCCACTACGATCGATCCGGCGTGATAGTGCCGAGCGTGAAAATCGCTGACGTGCTGCGACGAAATGCGCTGCACGTCCTCGACCGTGCCGACGATGGGCGAGCCCAGCGCATGGCGGGGGAACATCTGACTCTCACCGATATCAAAGATGTGTTCTTCGAGTTCATCCTCGTATGAGCGAATCTCTTCGGTGATGATGGAGCGTTCTTTTTCGATGTCTGATGGATTGAACACTGGCCAGAGGACCACATCCAGCAGCGTTGCCATCACATCATCGATGTGCTCGCTCAGTGTGCGGACGTAGTAGCAGGTCTCTTCCTTAGTGGTGTATGCGTTGGCATAGGCTCCGAGGTTCTCAAAGTCCTTGGAGATCCGTGCAGCCGAGCGGTGGCGAGTGCGACGAAACGACGTATGCTCGACAAAGTGCGCCACTCCGCGCAGGCCACGGGGCTCATCACGCGTACCGGCCCGGATCCACACTCCGATCGCGGCAGAGTCAACGTGTGCCACCGGATCGCAGATCACGCGGATGCCGTTGGGTAGGGTTATGTCGCTAGGGGGCGTCCATACCGAGTGCGGACGTAGGCGGTTCATGGGGGCGAAGATACACCCGAAACTACCGTTGATGCTGGTAGCAGAAGCCGCTCGGATCCTTTGTCATCCGCTTGCAGCGACCGCCCTTGGAGGTGATCCCCTGACACTGCTTGGTAGTGCCATCAGAGGACGGAACGACCGTGCCCGTTGCAGACTCTTTTGATGGGGCTTCTTTGACCGGTGTGGCACTGGGGAGTGTTGCTGGACGCGTCGTGACGCTGATGTCCGTCACGGGATGGATCTCCCAGGGTGAGCCGCGCCAGATCTTATCGTTGCCAGACCCTGCCGATTCATCGGCATGAAGAGCATCGTAGAACACCCAGCCCCGTACCTTCACCCAGCGTCCAAGAAACTTGTCTCGCAGGGTCTGCTGTGACCAGTCGACGCCACGATCCTTCATGGCCTGCCGAAAGCGTGGAGTGACTTCGACGACCAGGATCTTGGTCGGGTTCTGCGAATCATTCGGGTCAAGAGTCAGCTCGATGTGCGTGTCGCGATGCCAGTGATCTTTGGCCTTACAGTTGACACTTTCTACCGAACCGATTTTGACGTCGGCGCAATAGGCGATGATCTCAGCTGCATCACCTTCTCTGAACGATCGTGGGTTTTCTCCCGCTGCCATCAGCGTGGCAAAGTTTATTGCCGTGTTGATCTGGGCATTCGTCGGAAATCCCTCACGGTTCTTTTTCCGATTTATGGCCCGCACATCTGAACGCACGGCGCTGCCCTCGGCACTGCATGTGTCAAAGGTTGATTGAGACAGGCCGGCCTGCTGCGTGCCGAGCAGGACGAGTATGGCACTGACGAAGCGGATCAACGATATTCTCATGATGTCACCTCTGCCACGCTCCATGAGAGTCTGCCACCGGCCCACATCGGAATGACCTCGCCATACGAAGCCGGGATGTCCATGGGCTCGTCCACCAGGCGTACGGTGGTCTCAGGCGGGTTCACCTTGTACAGTCGTCGTGCGTTATCGCTGACAAATGCCTGAAGGTTGCCTTCGGCACCATGGCGCACGAACAGTTCAGCCAGCATCGGCAGGATGATCGGGGCCGTGAACACACCGGCAGCGCAGCCGGGTGCTTCCTTCTTGTGCTTCGGATGCGGGGCACTGTCACTACCGAGCATCAGCTTCGGATGAGCGCTCAGGGCGGCCTGCAGCAGGGCCTGGCGGTCTTCCGGACGTTTGGCGATCGGCTTGCAGAACAGGTGAGGGTTGAGCAGGCCCCCTGCCACATCATCAAGCGTGATGATCAGGTGATGGGGCGTGACGGTGGCCTTGAGATTATCAAACTCATCCAGGAGACCGACGGCTTTCTGCGTGGTGATGTGCTCCATGGTGATCTGAAGCTTCGGGTATCGAGTGGCAAGTTCGCGATAGACCTCGCAGAACTCGGCCTCGCGATCCATCACAAAACCGTGGGTCTCACCATGCACCAATAGCGGTATACCAAGTTCTTCCATCATCGCAAAGACATGATCCATGGCCAGGACCTGACGCACACCGGCATCGCTGTTGGTTGTCGCACCGGCCGGATAGAGCTTGATGCCGATAATGTGATCGCGTGCTGCAAGGAGTTCCTCCCGCGTGTAGTCACGAAAGAACAGCGTCATAAAGGGCTCAAAGGCATAGCCGCTGGTTGCCCGGCGAACCTCTGACGTGTACCAGTGCAGACGCTCGATGTTATCGACAGGCGGCAGCAGGTTGGGCATGATCACAGCACCGGCAAAATGCTGCGCAGTGAGCGGCGCAACCAGGTCCAGCATCGTATCCTGGCGCACATGAAGGTGCATGTCAAGGGGCGAACGTAGCGTTACTTCCATGGGTCATTCGGCGTGTGAGTAATCAGGAATATCAGTCTGTGGAACAATCGAACCGTGATCCTCGATCCTGGCGCAGAAGGCCATGCGTCCGTTGGTCAGAAGAATATAGGGGGCTTTAAGCGTCAAGTTATACCAGGCAGTCTGACGCAGAGTGTCATCGTTGATCGGTGTTGATGCGGACTTGCATTCGATCAGCAGGAAGGGCTCGAGTCGAGCATCGCGCCAGAGCAGGTCAAAGCGCTGCGCTGCTGCGTGTGCCCGGCCGTCAACGCGCCGCTCCACACTACAGCGACCAAGAGGATAGCCCCGTTGCAAGAGCCAGTTCAGGCAATGCTGGCGCACCCATTCTTCGGGTGTCAGGGAAACCCAGGATCGGCGCACAGGATCGAAGATGCGGGCTGCCGAGCCGTCGTGGGAGACCTTCATATCAAACGATGGAAAGATCAGCGGCGGCAGCGCATCGGCACTCATCGGCGTCCCGTAGCCCGAATGTCCTGTAGCTTCTTTCCGAGCATGTAGGTGATGAACACAAACGCTACACCGTTGGCCCAGACGATGCTGATATCCAGGCGGATTAGTCCGTACGTGAGCCAGAGCAGGCAGCCGCTGATCATCAGCCAGAGCATTCCCACACTGAGCTGCTCGACCTGCTGCGTGCGCCAGACGCGCAGGGCCTGTGGTGCGAGAGCAAAGGTTGAACAGCAGCCGGCCACCAGGCCGAGGATCGTTACCGGATCAAGGGATGCAAACATTGGACCTCACGTTGTTGAAGCGATCATCCGGTAATGCGGGATGATCACATGCGGCATGTTGGTGACGATGCCGCTTGCCCCGTGATCGAGGACGAATTCAAGTTCCTGCGGGGTGTTGACGGTGTACACGCCGTAGGGAATGCCAAAGTGCTGACAGATATCCGCGCGCTGGCGATTGACTTCTTCGAGTGAACAGCCAAAGCCATCGGCGCCGCAGGACTTCACCACTCGTGCCGGCGATCGGTTATCGCCAGGCACATTCAGAGCAATGGTTCGCGCATCCTGAGCGATTGAGCGGATATAGACAAGCGCCGCGTGATCGAAGGACGAAAAAACGCAGCGTGACTGCATATCGAGCGAGCGCACAAGTTCAAGCAGTTCCGTCATTTCCCGTGCCGTCTGCTCGGTTGCCGGACGTGGTTTGATTTCAATGTTGACGTATGCGCGGCCGCGGAGTTCTTCCAGAATATCGATCAGCTTCGGAATGCGTTGTCCGGCAAAGCTCGGACTGAACCACGAGCCGGCATCAAGCTCTCGTAACTCGTCGAATGACCTTTCTGCAATTGGTCCTGAGCCATCGGTCGTGCGCTCAAGCGTGTCGTCGTGGAACACCACCATCTGCCGATCACGCGTGTACTGCACATCGATCTCGATCATGGGCGCACCGCACTCAAGAGCCATGACAACGGCTGCCATCGTGTTCTCCGGGGCAATACCCGAGGCCCCGCGATGGGCGCAGACAATAAATGAGTTTTCTTCAACGAACTCGTTGAACGGGATCATCAGTGATGCTCCGGTGGCGAAAAACAAAATGAACCGTTGGGCAAACCTCGGTAACCGCGCACAATATCGGCAATCGGCATGCGACGTTTACCCGGCAACTGCACTTCGTCGAGCGAAAGAGACCCGTCAGCACATCCGGCAACGAGGCGCTGTCCGATGATACTCCACTGTCCTGGCCGGACGATTTCTCCAATGCGCGAGGCCCGGTAGATCTTCAAGACCTGTCCATTCCAGACAGTCCATGCAGCCGGCGAAGGCGAGTATCCCCGGATCATGTTACGAACATGCTCACGTGATACGTTCCAGTCGATGACGGCAGATTCGCGAAAGATCTTCGGTGCCGGCGTTGCCTCTGCATCATTCTGGGCAAGGGGCGAGCACTGCCCCGAAATCAGCTTGTCAACGGTCGAGACAGCACAGTCGGCCGCCAGGGGCATGAGTGCTTCATAGAGTTCGCCAGCGGTCATGTCGTCGGCGATCGGCAGCATCCGTTGCTCGATCACGGTGCCGGTATCAACTACGTCATTGAGCAGAAACGATGTTACGCCGGTGACGCTTTCGCCGTTCAGGATGGCGTGATTGATCGGTGCTGCACCCCGATACTTTGGCAGCAGCGAAGCATGCACGTTAAATGCGCCGTTGTGTGCGAGCGAATACACCGATCGTGGCAGAATGCGGAAGGCGATTACGCAGATGATGTCAGGCATGCGCTGGCGGATCTCTCCGACAAATGATTCATCCCGCAGCGATGTCGGTTGCAGGATGTCTGTAATGCCAAGCCCCATGGCTGCCGTCTTGACCGCACTTGGCTGCAGGTGCAGACCACGACCTTTTTGCCGGTCGGGCACGGTTACCACGGTTGACACGCCATGCTGATGATGCAGGGCCTCGAGGGCCGGTACGGCAAACTCCGGCGTGCCCATGAAGATGATCGATGCCATCAGCCGTGCATGGTAGGTTGGTTGGTCATCGACCGGATGATCTCGGCTTCAATACTGCCGAACTCCTTTAACCGCCGGCGCACCTCGTCCACAGGGAAGTACTCACGTGCAATGTCCGTGTATGCGCGGTAGTGTCCGGCCTCGCTGGCCAGAAGCCCCTTGTAAAGCATGCGCATGTCCTCTGTGGTCGCATGCTCGGAGAGCAACGAAAAACGCTCGCAGGAGCGCGCCTCGATAAAGGCCCCGACGATGAGCGAGTCCAGCAGTCGGTGTGGCTCAGTTTTCCGGATGTTCTCATGGAGCAATTGAGCGTAGCGGTTTCCGGAATCGTGCGTCAGTGCTACGCCCCTTGACTCAAGCTCTTTGACGACGAGTTCGAAATGCTCCAGTTCCTCCTTGGCCAGATCGATCATGTCCTTGACGAGCCGCGTACGCTCCGGGTACCGATTGATCATGGCCAGCGCAAATGCGGCCGCCTTCTTTTCACAGTGGGCATGGTCGATCAGAATCTCGATCAGGTGATCGTTGGCAACGCCAATCCATTCCGGATTGGACTCACATTCGAGGCAAAGCATGGGGCGAAGTTACCGAGAATAGGTTTCAGGTTTCAGGTGTGGGGTGTGGGGTGTGAGGTTATCAGCCCTGCTTTCGCGGGAATGACGGTAGTCCCCAGTGCCCAGTAACTACTCCGCCAGCAGCTGCATCGCCCGTTCCATCAAGCCGGCGAATCGGATTTCGTCCACGCCGCCCTTTATGTCAAGCCAAGTGCCACAGACTGCGTACCAGGAGCCGTCGGTGTGTTCGAACATAAACGACATGTTGATCACTCCGGGTTCTGAGCCCCCTTTGTAGCAGACACGCTTCCAGACATTACCGACAGATACGCCCGGGTTGATACCGAGAATGTCGAGGGCCGTCATGTCGTTCTGCATGATGGCCTCGCGGCGCAGCCAGTCCATTGCGCGGCAGAGTTCGGACACGGTAGCGAACCATTCAACGGAATCGACAAGAACGGCGGCGGCTGTCGGGTTGATCGAATCCCGGGCAATCGTGGTATCAATCAGCCGCAGGATCTGGTTGCGTTCGTCAGGTCCAGCAAGGGCGTACTTTTTGCCGAGACCGGCATCAGCATACTTGAGCTTGAAGGCCTGGAGTGTGGTCAGAAATGGTACGTTCAGATCCGGCCGGTCGTTACCCATGGCCGACATCTGCGAAGCCACCCGTGCCGGACCAAGCAGGCGTATCAGAGCGTCGGTGGCGGTATTGTCACTCTCAGAGATCATCATTGCGGCAAGGCTGTGCAGGGTCATTGGCGATCCATGCGGCCAGGTGTGCAGACGACCCGATGGCAACGATCGCCATGATGAATCGAGCGTGACGATGTCGGTCCATTTGCGTTCCTTCTGCCGTATCGAGCGCACAAGCTCCCCAAGCACGTAGAGCTTGAAGGTCGAGCCGATCGGCAAGCGCTCGGAGGGCTCGAGTGAACTGATCACCGATGCCCCACTGATGTTCATCACCATAAAGGACACACGTCCGCCGAGTGCGGCAAACTCCTTCTTTAGCGATTCCAACGATGCCACTGCCTTTACAGGCGGACGCAGGAAGAGTCCCGCGATCAGGTAGGGGGCTTGTGCTTCAATGGTCAGCAGGACAGGTATGTTGAAGCCGTTCTTCATGGTCGCTTCGGCCGATACCTGATAGGCCGAGCGTCGCTCGGTCACACGAATGCCCGCACATGTACCGGTCTCACGCGTCAGCTGCTGCGTTAGCATGGTGAGCTGTGCTGGCGGAACCTGGCGCAGAAACTCCTCGGTAAAGACGGACTCATAGCGGATCGGTCCGCCGGAGAGAATGCTGCAGACATCATTGAGCCGGCGGCTCACAGCGGCGTCATCGCCGTATGCGCCGATGGGCCAGAGAAGAGCTGCGAACAGGGCAAGGAGCTGCATGCCCCGTGAGCTTGATCGGTTCATCGGATCTCCAATAGGGCTGAAACACGGGCTGAAGCCGACTCCAGCACAACTGCATAGCTGCCGGGGGGGAGCTTTGCCGCATCGAAGTCACGTTCCTGCGGACCGGATTCGGCGGAGTCCTCTGCCAGTGTCATAACTCGGAACATGGCGGCATTGTGCACCGTCAGGGAAACACGCTCAACCTCGGGCACAGTGTAGCGCACACGGTACTTCGTTCCGGAGGGCGCTATTCGGTCAACCGAAATCGATGGCATTCGTACATCTCGAAGTTGCTGTGCGCGAGCCTCGTCGAGTGCTGAGGGGTAGAACATGATGGCTGAAGCCGGACCGCCGTTCTCGCATTCAGATGTTGTGTAGTATCCATCCGCTCCGGACGTAAAGCAGATGGCCTCTCCCTGACGTTCCGGCATGTAGGGAAGGGGCGTACCAGGACCGGTGATCGAGGTTGCGAGTGCTGCCCCGGTCTTGCGTTTCCAGAGCCGCGCATGCATGTAGGTCTTGAGCAAGATCATCGTACCATCGGCAGACACATCGCCCCCTGTCACAAGTTGCAGAGGAAGATCGCTCACGAACGACAGCGTTGCGCTAGCACCGGAGGCGGGCAGAGATGTGATCGAATAGACCCTGCAGCGCTGTTCTCGTTTGGTCACGATCACCACCTCGCCCGATAGCGGATCGACAAGCAGTGCCTCGGCATCCCGGGCGCCGTCAGGGTAGCGCAATGTGAATCGCTCGACTGAATCGCTGGCGATCACGGCGCGGACGTTGCGCTGCGATGTATCACAAAGGCGCTCGCGAATGCGGTAGATCGTGATGTCACTGCGCCGTGCGGCGTTATCGCCGATGTCGGCGATGTACAGATACGAAACCCCCTTCACCGGACCTGGTCCGCGGGCGATATCTTCCCAGTCGATATGCATTGCTCCCTGCAAGCTGACCTCCGCGACGACAGAGCCCTGTGGCGTCAGACCGAAGATGCGCGGTTCATCTCCTGAATCGTTATGCATCCACAGCAGTCCGGGGCTCTGC
This sequence comes from Ignavibacteria bacterium, assembly GCA_040380835.1. GTDB lineage: Bacteria > Bacteroidota > Ignavibacteria > Kapaibacteriales > Kapaibacteriaceae > UBA10438. The sequence goes on from JBEIIK010000023.1 coordinate 15,848, forward strand.
ACGGATGACACTACGCCGGAGACTTCCGGGAGCTTGTCGATAGGTGTGGTACCAACACGAAAAGGTCCGCCAAACCACGGCTGCGCATCCTGGGCGCAGGCGCTGGTGATCACGATAACGAGCGCAAGGGCTGCAGCCGGACACTTCATGGCGTCACTTGACGATGAAGTTGTAGAGCTTGTTCTGAACGAAGATCTCGCGTACGATCTCCTTGTTCTCGAGATGCTTTGCCACAGACTCATCCTGACGAGCCAGAGAGCCGGTGGTCGCCGCATCCGCATCAACAGGCACCGTTATCTTGCCTCGAATCTTCGAGCTCACCTGCACGACGATCTCAACCTCGTTCAGGACAAGCTTCGAGGCGTCGAACTCCGGGAATCTCGAGGTGTGTACCGATCCCTCTTCGCCAAGGATGTGCCAGAGCTCTTCGGCAATGTGCGGGGCAAATGGAGCCAGACACTGTACATACTGGATCATAGCTGTTCGGGGGCGTACTTGCAGTTTGGTAAACTCATTGACGAAGGTCATGAACTGGGCGATGGCTGTGTTGAAGCTCAACGCATCGACGTCCTCACGGGTCTTCTTGATCGTCGCGTGCAGAACACGATCCAGCTCCAGAGGGCACGCAACATCCTGCACGGCAGGGGAGAGCGTGCTGTCCTCGTTTGCGATCATGCGCCAGGAGCGGTTCAGGAAGCGTGTAACACCTTCTATGCCGGTGGTACTCCACGGCTTTGTAGCTTCGAGCGGACCGAGAAACATCTCATACAGACGCAAAGCATCGGCCCCGTGCGCAGCGATGACCTCATCGGGGTTGACGACGTTACCCAGCGACTTGGACATCTTACGTCCGTCCTCGCCCATGATCAGACCCTGGTGAAACAGACGTTTGAACGGTTCCGGAGTGGAGACCTGACCGTAGTCATACAGCACCTTGTGCCAGAAGCGTGCATACAGCAGGTGCAGCACGGCATGCTCGCCTCCTCCCATGTAGAGGTCAACTCCATGCGAGCCCATCCAGTACTTCTCGGCTTCCGCACTGCAGAACGTTGATGTGTTTTGCGGATCACAGTATCGCAAGTAGTACCAGCATGAGCCAGCCCACTGCGGCATCGTGTTCGTCTCGAAGCGTGCCTTCTTGCCGGTCTTCGGATCGATGAAATTCACCCACGATTCAACAGTGGCAAGGGGCGATTCGCCCGTGCCGGCCGGCTTGAACTCGGCTACATCCGGTAGCAGCAGCGGAAGCTCGTCTGCATCGAGTGCTCGCTTTGTTCCGTCTTCGAAGAACATGATCGGGATCGGTTCACCCCAGTAGCGCTGACGTGAGAACAGCCAGTCGCGCAAACGGTACTGCAAGCGCCCCTTGCCGTGACCCGATGATTCGAGCCACGTGATGATTGTTGCTTTGGCATCAGCCGTGGGAAGGCCATTAAGGCTTACGTGTTCATTCTCCGAGTTCATACCGATGCCCTCATCAGAGAACGCCGCCTCGGCAACATTGACCGTCGAACCGTCGATCGGCGTGACGACCTGCACGATCGGCAGGCCAAAGGCCACCGCAAACTCATGGTCACGTGCGTCGTGTCCGGGCACGGCCATGATCGCCCCTGTGCCGTAATGGGCCAGCACGTAATCGGCAACCCAGATCGGTACGGCCACACCGTTGGCCGGATTGATAGCATAGGCACCGGTGAACACGCCAGTCTTGACCTTGCTCAGTTCTGTGCGTTCGAGATCGCTCTTGAGTGCCGAGGCCTCGCGGTATGAGATAACCTCGATACGCTGATCCTCTGTAACAAGGTGATCGACGATCGGATGCTCAGGAGCGACAACGAGGTACGTGGCGCCAAAGAGTGTGTCCGGACGAGTTGTAAACACCGATATCGAATGCTCGTGGTCCTGCACGGCAAAGTGTACCTCAGCCCCCTCACTGCGTCCGATCCAGTGACGCTGCATGTCCAGCGTGGACGATGGCCAGTTGAGTGTATCAAGGTCAGCAAGCAAACGCTCGGCGTACTCCGTAATGCGCAGCATCCACTGGCGCATCGGACGGCGTTCGACGGTATAGCCTTTCTCTTTCCACTCATCAACCTCTTCGTTCGCAAGCACCGTGCCCAGGGCCTCGCACCAGTTCACGGGCGAATAGGCGATGTAGGCCAGACGGTGCCGGTCTTGATACTCCTCGATGTCGACCGCGCTTGTAAGCTCTGATGGAATACGCAGCTCATCAATCGGGCGGGCTTTACCGGCCGAGCGATCGAACCACGAGTTGTACATGATCAGGAACATCCACTGCGTCCAGCGGTAATACTCCGGCAGTGTGGTATTGACTTCGCGTGACCAGTCGTAGTCGAATCCAATGGCATTGAGCTGGCGCTTGAACGTAGCAATGTTGTTCGCCGTGGCGATCGATGGGTGAATGCCCGTGGTCATGCTATAGCGTTCGGTTGGCAGGCCGAAGGCATCAAAGCCCATCGGATGCAGAACGTTAAATCCGCACATCCGCTTGAAGCGGCTCACGATATCTGTGGCGGTGTACCCCTCGGGATGCCCGATGTGTAGGCCGGCTCCGGACGGATATGGAAACATGTCCAGAACGTAGTACTTCGGCTTCGTGTGGTCGTCAGAAACCCTGTAGGTGTTTGACTCGACCCACTGACGACGCCATTTTTCTTCGATGTGTGCGAACGGATAGTGCATTCGCAAATATAGGGGGCTTGCAGGGGCCTATCCCGAAGTGTCTGCGACTACCAAGCCCGTGCGCTCTTCGGCATATATCCGAAGCTCCTCTGACAGTTCGCTCAGTGAAAGGACCATGAATCCATCAAGTGCGTTGCTGAAGGCCGCGTCGACGTTAAACTCAACAATCTGCGCTTTCTGCTGAGCATACTTCTTCAGCAGAACTGGCACGCCGATCCCATTCGGTTCGATCTGCGAAATAAGTCTGTCCAGCAGTCGCACGTTATTGTGCAGAGGTCCGAGCAGATCGCTGACGTTTATGCCCGGTAGGTCTGGCACAAAGGGCATACGTGCTCGGACATGCCCGCAGTACACCGAGGCGTCAGCCCTCATGATGAAAAAGCGCCGCATCAGCTCCTTGGACAAGTCGCGATATCGATCTGAAATCGATACACAGCCGACGATCGACGTCAGCTCAGGATGTGCTGAGATATACGCTATGATCCCCCTCCAGAGCAGGTGCAGGGGCAGCCGCTGGCGCTGGAATTCGGGTCGGACGAATGATCTGCCAAGCTCAAGACTGCTGGTGAGTTCGGAAAGAGCCCGATCGTCAAAATCAAAAAGTGTCGACGAATACATCCCGCTGATCCCGTATCGAGATATAAGGGCGCCGCCATGACCCAGTCGGTACGAGCCGACGATCTGCCGTGACGGGCGATGCCAGAGAACAAGGTGCTCATAACGTCGATCAAACTCGTCGACATCAAGTGCCGTGCCGGTGCCTTCACCCACGCCTCGAAACGTGATCTCTCGCAGGCGACCGATCTCATGCAATACGTTTGGTGCAGTATCCTGCTTCATGAGCATGACTTCGAACTCACCCTGCGAGACCACGCAGGAGTGTTGTAGCTCCTTGATCTCATTCTCGATGGCCTCGGCATCAACTCTACCGATGACCGGTACCTGGCTATCGGACAAAGAGCTGACTTCAGGTTTCTTCGAGCTGATGGCCGGTGATTGAACATAGACCATCGAACGAAGAAAGCCGGCCAGCGTAGCAGGCTGCATTTCCGCGTGGATGACATCTCGGTGTAACGGGTGTCCCATTGTGATCCTGACTTCCGTGTTGCGCTTGCCGAGTAGCTCCGATGGAAGTAATGCGGTACGCAGGCGCGGGTGGATCTTGCCAAGGACGTAGAACAGAGATGAGTTTCGGCCTGCAATGTAGGCGGGAACAACATCAGCACCGGTTCGCTGAATGATCTTGATGACGGATTCATCCCAGGGCCTATCCACAGGACCAAGACCGTTCACCAACTTCGGAGAGACTTCGCCAGCCGGGAACACGATAAGAGCTCCACCGTCTTTGACATGGCGCAGAGTTTTGCGGATCCCGCTGATGTTTTCTGATGCCGATCCTGCGGTGTCGAACGGATCAACACTGATGAGTGCTTCTGCAAGAGGCGTTACCCGCTGCAGTAGATAGTTTCCCATGACCTTCGCATCTGGACGTCGCTGACGCACCGCCCAAATCAGGGCAATTCCGTCGAGGGCTCCAAATGGGTGATTGGCCGTGATCACAACGGGCCCCTGCTCGGGAATGCGCTCAATCTCTGCCGGTGTAATGGAAACCGTCACACCTAGCAGCCTGAACAGTTCCGGCAGGAACTCATCCATAGGCAGATGTGCGCACTGGCCGTAGATCGCATTGATCTGATCCAGACGTAGCGTCTTGCGCGCAAGGGTTACGAGCGGGTCCGATGCAGACCGTCGCATAAAGCTCGCAAGTTCGTCATGCGAGATCACTGTGTTGGAGCTGGCAAGAGTGGTGTCGACATGGTGATGGACACTGTTGTCAATCGACGTGAAAACGTCAATCGTGCGTGCATGCTGCATTCGACAACGTTACCGGCCTGCTTGTTATCCTGCTGTAAACGCTGCGTTTTGTCTTGACAACAGTGGACGTCGTAAGTTCGTCCACTGAGTTCTGTCCATCATATCACACTTTCCATCGCCCCATGAACTACGTCAAACTTGGACGCACCGGACTTAAAGTATCCCGCCTCTGTCTTGGTACCATGAACTTCGGTCACTGGATCGAAGAGCAGGATTCCTATCCGGTGATGAGCCGTGCGCTTGAGCACGGTATCAATTTCTTCGATACGGCGAATGTTTACGGATATGACAAGGGTAAGGGGCGCACCGAAGAGGTCATTGGTAACTGGCTGGCGCAGGACCCGTCGCGTCGCGACAAGATCGTCCTGGCAACCAAACACTACAGTCCGATGGGCGAAGGGGTCAACGATCGCGGCTGCTCTGCATATCACATCAAGAAGGCCTGCGAGGATTCACTGCGGCGGCTTAAGACCGATCACATCGATCTGTATCAGATGCATCATATCGACCGTTCAACACCGTGGGAGGAGCTCTGGCAGGCCATGGAGCAGCTTGTTCGCGAGGGCAAGATTCTCTATGTCGGATCAAGCAACTTTGCAGCATGGAATATGGCGCAGGCCAATGAGATGGCCAAGCAGCGTCACTTCCTCGGATTAGTCAGTGAGCAGAGTGTGTACTCACTGCGTAACCGTCACATCGAACTCGAAGTGATCCCTGCTGCAAAGGCCTACGGCATGGCCATCCTGCCGTGGAGTCCGCTTGGAGGGGGCTTGCTGGCCGGCATCTTCTCAAAGTCCGACACGCTTCGTCGCAAACGTCCGCAGCTGATCGAAGCTGCCGAAAAGCTGCGTCCGAAGGTTGAACAGTATGAAGCGCTCTGCGCCAAGCTCGGCCTCGATTGTGCAGATGTTGCCCTTGCCTGGCTGCTTCAGCGTGATGGCGTAACAAGCCCCATCATCGGTCCACGGACTGTCGAACAGCTTGATGCTAACGTTGCCTCAATGAACATTACGCTCGACGTAGAAACGCTTGCCGAACTCGACCGAATCTGGCCGGGTCCAGGGAATCAGGCGCCCGAAGCATACGCGTGGTGAGACACTCGCTGCGCTCGTGAGACACGGCTGCGCCGTGAGAAACTCGCTGCGCTCGTGGGACACGGCTGCGCCGTGAGACACCGGAGGTGAAGGACCTAAAACCTAAAACCTAAAACCTAAAACCTAAAACCTGACTAAAGTCTGAATCTCAGAAAACCGAAGTTGGCCGACACCACTGGCAGGCGGTCGGTGAAGAGCGTTGAAATATCGATGGAGGAGAGGCCCATTTCCCAGAGGCCGCCGAGCATTGAGAATGTGATGCTGCCGGGAATGAACAGGTCCATCCCGTCGCCGGAGCCGGCACCGGTTGCCAGAGTGAGCCATGGGAAGGGGCGGAAGGAAAACCCTGCCGAGGCAAAGACATTATCGGGGTTGGTAGCGGCCGATGAGAGAGGAGCGGTCATATCGAAACCGACGCTGAACCGAGACGTCAGGGCGTACGAGGCCCCCAATCGCATACGTGTAGGAAGTTTCGTAGAAGCACTGGCCAGGCCCGACCAGACGAAGTAATTACCTTCTCCGGTGATCTTTGGGGCTTCTTCAAAGAGGTTGTAGCTACCGAAACCGGTGGTGCCCAAGCCGTTGACGATCGTATCGGCGGCTGAGTAGACGTTACCGGTGTAGGAGATCGATCCGATATCAATCACCGATACGCCGACCGACACTTTACGGCTGGTAAAGGTCATGCCGACATCCAGGCCATACCCGTTTCCGACCGGGTTAAGTGCAGTTCCCAGCATAGCCGAGGGCGTTGTGGCATTGCCGTAGGAGATCTCGAACCACGGGCTCAATGCACTGTATCCGGAAAACTGACCGTTAGCAGCATTGGCTTCCAGAAAGGCATACGGTTGGAAGTACTTACCGGTGAGACCCATGCAGAGCCGCGTTGTAGCATCAATGTAAAGCGGAACGCCGTATGAAAACGCGTATTCACGGGTCCAGGACATCCCAAGTCGAGTGCCATTGAAAAGTTGCGAGAACCGTTGTGGGGTTCGTGCAATGCCGATGGTATCACCCTTCCAGTTCGTGTATGCTGAGTCGAAGTACTGTGCCCGCCGACCTTGAAAAATGATCTCTGAAGCCTGGGAGTTGAGAATGAATGTGCCGCTGACACGTTCACGGATCGTAAAGGCGAATCCACCATAGAGCTGTGACTGATATGAAGCTCCGAAAACCAGAACATCACCGTTCATTCGAAGCCCCTTGTCGGCAAACTCCCGCGCAGCCTCTATCTGATCCTCTGGTGTGAACTTTACCGCTGAACCTCGTTGGTAAAGAAGATCCAGCAATTGTGGTTTTGACATCGCATCGCTTCTGGCGGAGATGCCTATCTGGCCGAATCCGAGGGCGACAGACTTTCGAGAGCGCTCCGAGCCCACGGAGACGGGCGTCGATGCTGAAAAGACATCCGTTGATGGTGAGAATCCCAGGTTCGCCGGATTGATCGAAACACATTGGTAATCCGTGACCACGGAGGTAAGGAACGCAGCGTAGCCCATACGTCCGAGGTCGTTCATCTCAGTCTGAGCATGGGTCAGCACCGTGGCAGCCCCCAAAAGTATTGCCAGAAGCGACCATTGCTGTCGTTGACATCGGGTCATTGCGGTACTCTCATTATGACACTAGTTTATGAACCCATTCGGCAATGCGGATTGCCTCAGCCCCCTGGTCGAGACTCACGGCAACTGGCACATTCGAGCGTATGCTCTCAATGAATGAGCGTTGCTCTTCAAAAATGGCATTGCCCGGGGAAACTCTCGGTGTTTCGTGGACTATCAGCCTGTCACCAAACTGTGTTGAAACTTCAGACAACGCCGTCTGGTGGTCTGTATCGAGCTCCGATCTGTCTTGCAGCAGGTACATCTCGACGGCGCCCGCTGCCAGATCCAGCGACACGTATCGGTCTCGCTGAAAGATGCGCAGCTTGCGCATTGGCGATGCCGTGATGCGAGACGCGGTGACGTTGGCCACGCAGCCATTGGCAAATGTCAGGCGGGCGTTGCAGATGTCGATGGTGTCGGTAAGTACCCTCACACCCGTGGCTTGCAGATCGGTAACGGACGACCCCGTAAGCCATAGCAGCAGGTCAATGTCATGGATCATCAGATCATGGATCACGCTCACATCGATTGCCCGTGGCTTGAAGGGGGCAAGGCGGTGCACTTCGATGAAAAGAGGCTCGACGGGCATCGCAGCCAGGGCACGTACGGCGGGATTGAACCGTTCGACGTGGCCGACCTGGATCACCCGGTCGCTCTGGGCTGCGAGCTGCAGAAGGTCTACCGCCTGCTCGTAAGTCGCTGTGGCAGGTTTTTCAACGAAGCAGTGGAAGCCCCGTGAAAGGCACTTCTGCACCACGTCGTAGTGTGTGGACGTCGGCGAGGCGATGATCACGGCATCTACGTCCGGCATATGGGCCATGCTGGAGTACCAGGTCGTGGCATAGAGTTCGGCAACCTGAGGGCCGCGCGCGGCATCGGGGTCGACGATCGCCGCCAGAGTTACTCCGTCGTGTTGTGTAAGGAGCTTTGCGTGGATGGAACCAAGATGTCCGGTGCCGATGACGGAAATGCGCATGTCGTGTGGTGCGTGGTTGAAACTCAGGAGGAAGCGCCTCTGGGATGGGCGCGTTTGTAGGCTTCTTTGAGGCGTTCGACGCTCACGTGGGTATAGATCTGTGTGGTGGATAGAGAGGAATGCCCCAGCATATCAGACACAGCCGACAGATCGGCCCCGTTGTCGAGCAGATGCGTTGCAAATGAATGCCGCAGAACATGAGGGCTTTTCCGCCGAGACTCCGTGATTGGTCCGAGAGCTCTCCGGACGATGCGCCAGGCTGACGAGGCCGATAGCCGACCGCCACGGTCGCCGAGAAACAGTGCCATTTCACTTGGCGATGGTGCCAGCTCATGACGCCGGCTCTGGTAGTGATTGATGGCCGCGACGGTTTCGGCCGTCAGCGGTACAATGCGCTGCTTGGCCCCTTTGCCAAGAACACGCACGGTTCGTGAGAGGGCATCCAACTGATCGATGTTGAGCGCCAGGGCCTCGTGTATCCGAAGTCCGGACCCATAGAGCAGTTCGCAGAGGGCTTTATCACGCAGCCCCTGTGCGGTTGATGTGTCAAAGCTGTCCCAGAGGCGTTCGGCTTCATTGACATTGATGAACGAGGGCAGCGGGCGTGCAGTTTTCGGAGAGGCGCGCAGCGCCGCGGGATGCCGTTCGATGACTCCGCTTCGGAGCAGAAACCGACACAGCCTTCGCACGGCCGCCAGCTTCAGGCGGATCGATGTTTTGCCGAG
>JBEIIK010000024.1:0-24710 GCA_040380835.1 Ignavibacteria bacterium
ACTGATGACTGATGACTGATGACTGATGACTGGCATTCGAAACCACAAACCTAAAACCTAAAACCACAAACCTAAAACCTGACATGGAACGTACCCTTTGCATTCTTAAGCCGGACGCAGTCCGCAACCAGAACATTGGCAACATCGTAGCGATGATACAGGCTGCGGGATTCCGCGTGCTTGGCATGAAGCTCACGCGCATCTCGGCCGACGTTGCCGGTGAGTTTTACGCCATTCACAAGGAGCGTCCGTTTTACGGAGAGCTCGTCAACTTCATGTCGAGCGGTGCCATTGTGCCGATCGCCCTGGAGAAGGAGAACGCCATTGCTGACTGGCGCACGCTGATCGGTGCAACGGACCCAGCCGAAGCAGCTGAGGGTACGATCCGCAAGGCCTATGCCACGAGCAAGGGCGAGAACGCCGTTCACGGTTCGGATAGCGTGGAGAACGGTCTGCGTGAGGTTGCCTTCTTCTTTGCCGAGAGCGAGCTCATCAACAATGGATAAGCCGATACACGCCTGCGCTGGGTAGCGCGTCATCATCGAAGTATTGACCGGGGGAGGAGTGATCCGCCCCCGCGTCGTTTTTGTTGAATTGCCGTAGATTCACGCCATGCCGACACAACGTACGCCGTTTCGCATTCTTCTGGCAGCCGCATGTGTGCTCATAGTTCCGAGCACTCTGGTGTATTCGCAGTCGAAATCGTCCGTCCAGCCCCCTGTCTTCAAGGAGTACAGGTTGCAGGCAGCCTATCGGGCAGGTGTTGCCCAGAGCTATGAAGTCAGCGAGAAGACGTCGATTGAGCGCATTCACAGCGATTCGTCGCGCCGTAATTATCAGCGGGAAGTTCTGACGTACATGACGGTGCGCTGCGTTGAGAATGTCGATAACATTTCCCGCGTGGTCGTAACGGCTGATTCAATCATCTACAAGTTTACAGCTGGACCTTCCATCATTTCATATGATTCGCAGAAGGACCTTGCTCCGAAGGCATTTCCGGACCTGAACAACTATCTCGGAACGCTCAATCGGTCGTTCGAGATCACCTATTCGCCGTATGGCGAGATAACCAAGATCTCCGGCGAGCAGGTTGACTTCTGGAAGGACTATATCCAGCAGAATGTCTCGGATCTTGATACTCTCATCTCCACCATCTGGTTGCAGTCACTCTCGAACGAGAATCTTGCACAACTCGGAGATCTTCAGAAGCGCATCGTGCCGGGAGCGAAGAAGTTCATCGATTCATCGTGGACGCATCCGCTGGCCTTTCGCGTGGACGGGGTTGTCTATGAAGGCAAAGCACGCTCAATGTTCAAGTCCTATGAAGGGGGCATCTTTACGATCGCAACCCAGGACAGTCTGCCGGTGCGCACGAGCTGGCCCGTTCATGTTCTCGAGATTCCCGATCTTGTTCGGTGTCTCGACGGACAGGCAGTCGTCAACAGCACGCTGATGCTAAGCACGGCCGGGATCCTCAATGGGCTCGAAGCAGAGATCAAGGCACGTTTCCGAGGCCAGGTCGGTAAGGAAATATTCACTCAAAGCGTTACCTCCACACAGTCGTGGAAGCTCGTCAAGCAGTATCAGTGGTAAAACGCCATGCGACCCGTGTCGGCCTGGTCGGTATGATACTGACGGGGCTTGTCGGGTGCTCTCCAGATGGAGCAGACCCGGCCACGTCAGATAAAGAGTTCGTACTTGCCGATACAGCCCGTGCAGAACGTCAGACGCCGGAGCGAGCAGGTATCAAGACCTTGCAGGTACGGTATCGAAATGGTGAGGTGTTCCGCTACAGGGCGACACAGGAATCCGAGGGCGGACCCGACACGGCCAGAACGACATCCAAGAGTACGCATTACTACACCAGGATCGTGCGATCGACCCGTTCCGATGGTTCATTTGAAACGGTGCTGAGATTTGACTCGATCTTCGTTACCGGTGCCGTTCGCAATGAGCTCACCGGTGCTAAACTCATGGAGCAGTCATACCGTTCGTCGGATACATCGGCTGCCAATCGAAAACGGTTCCCGCAGTTTTCCTCGCTGATCGGTGAGGAAGTGCTGGTTTACATTTCACCTGACGGACGCGTTCAGCAGGTGGGGGATGTCTCGCCAATAGTCCGGAAGATCGCCATGGCATCGCAGCAGCCCATGCCCCCTGCCGGCCTCGAACAGGTGGCCGCGCAGCTTAAGAACGGCATTTACGCTGCCTTTACGCTTCAGGAGTTCGTACCGTTTCCCAGGCAGTCGATCGACTCTTCGGGAACGTGGGTGAACGAGCAGCAGAGCCCCCTTGGAGAGATCTTTACAGTCCTGACGCGGGCCACGTATTCCATGGAACGCGTCTATGACCTCAAGGGGCGCCGCATCGGTGCCGTGACGGCCAACGTTGTCGGCAGCATACGTGTACTTCCTTTGCCCAGGAACTCACAGCTGACGATCAATCTGCAGTCATCGCAGATCAGCGGAGCGTCGAGTGCGGTAATGGACGTCGATCGTGGTTTTACGTTGTCGAAGAAGAATCGGATATCCATGACCATGGCGGCACGCGTTGGTCTTCCTCAAGGGGGCCAGCAAACCGTTACTCAATCACAGACCTCGCGCTACGAAGTCGAACTACTTCCCTGATCTGCAATGCCCAAGAAGAAGGTAGAGCTACGAAAGGTATTCCTCCCAAGCGATTCGATCGCCTTCATTGCCATCGGCGTGGGGTTGGTGATCGCCGTGGTGGCTCCGGGAGATAACCTTGCTGTGCGCCTGATCGGCATCTGTATTGCGATCCTGGGAGGTGTTGCCCTTTTCATGATGGTTTCGCCGCGTCTGACGGACCTGCAGATCATCACACCAGTGCGGCCGTCCTCAACGCCTGACATTACCTCGCGCACGACGCAGGATGCGAAGAAGCGCACGCAGACGTTTGATCCGGAAGCCTACCGTGAATCCTTCGGTCAGACCGAAGCGGAGGAAGGGCAGCCGTTCTTTGACGAAAACCAGACCGCTCTGTTCGAAGATGTCGCACAGCGAGCGTCTGGTGATCAGCCCCCTGCCAATCAAACTATAGAGCTGATCTCGGAAGCCGAGTCCAGTGTGCGCATCGTAGGCACGCGCAAGAGCACTGGTCCGTCGGTGCCGACGCTCGTGAGCGAAACCCGGCAGGCTGCGCGCAGAGCACAGCTGCAGGAAATGGCCGAGAAACGCTCAGGCACTACTGTGCCGTCCGTGCCGGTTTTTGAGGGTGAGATCACGCAGGAGATTCAGCTGTCCGAAGATGTCATCATCCGTCCGGCACGCACTACAGCGATTGTGACGCCGGAGCCGGAAGTGATCATCGATGAGGCTGCTGCTGCTCCGGCGGTATCTGACTTACCAGTGCATGAGGCGGCTCAGGAAGACCAGGTCGAGGCCGCTGCTGCCGAACCGCGTCTGGAAGATTTTCAGGGGGCTGCGGACGCTGCTATCGAGGATGCCGATGACGATCCTGGCGACGCATTTGAGGTGCCGGTTGACGTTCAGGAGTCGGTGGCGATGCCTGCCACGGCCGGTCAGACCTCACGCCGGTCCCCGGCGGTATCACTTTCGACATTTGTCAACGACACCGCCGACGAGGACATGGTCTCGCAGGAGCCCCGTCGTGAATTCGACTATCTGCTTAACCGAGTACTGATGGTGATTCGCTCGGCCACGAATGCCCGCACGGCAGCCTTCCTCTGGGTCAATTCCGAGCGGCAGCAGCTTGTCGTCGAAGCCAAGATCACCGAAGCCGAGGCCGAGTTCACTACTGAGCGCAAGTTGCCGATGGGCATGGATGCTCTGAGTCAGATCGCCCGCGACGGACGTCCCGAGATCATTACGCAGATCAGTGCAGCGGCCGAAATGGAGCTCTTGCCATACTACGACCGCCCCGCCGGTACGATCTCATTCATCGGTGTACCGGTCTATTACGGTGGTAATGTGGTGGGTATTCTCTGCGCCGACTCGCAGATCGAAGATGCCTACTCGGATATCACCGTGGGCTTTTTTGGACAGTTCACCAAGCTCATCTCGGGACTCGTCTCGTCGTACACATCCAAGTATGACCTGATGCTTGCATCATCAAAGCTCGAAGCTCTTGAGCAGTTGCGTGAGGCTATCGGAGAGACTTCGGTTTCGATTCAGAGCGTCACACGCGCCCTCTTCGGTACGGTGATCCAGAACATGGACGTCAGCCGTATCGGCCTGGTAAGCTATGACTCGAGTTCCGGCGGCTGGACGCTGACAGATGCCCGTTCGGCGATGGATGACAATTACCGTGCACTTGTCGGCGGTCCTGTGGATGTTGGCCAGAGCGCTGTCGGATCGTGCATCACGTCTGCTTCGACTGTGGTTCTGTCGCAGGACCTTGATGGTCGGCGCGTCGTGGATGGTGAGCCCCATATCGAATACGGACAGTTTGTAGGCGTTGCCCTGCGCACCTCACGCGAATGCTTCGGGGCGCTCTATCTCGAAAACCTCGAGTCCACACTCTCATCTCAGGACATTGCGCTTGCCGAAGCTCTCGCCGAGCATGCAGCAACGCTGTTCGAGCATCTGCACCAGGCACAGTCTCTCAAGGGGGCTGCCCTGCTGGATCATGCCACGGGTGTACTCAATGCCAACGGTTTCGAAATGCGCGTCCGCGAAGAGTTTGCCCGGTCGATCGACTACAATATTCCACTCACGGTCTGCATTCTGCAGCTGGACCCGTCTCGGGCAACACCGGAGCAGCGTATGCACGCTGTGTTGCACGTACTCCGGCTGGTGAAGGATCAGCTGCGCGACTATGATGTCGTGGCCCGTGTCAGCGACGAGCAGATCGCACTGGCCCTTATCGGCTATAAGCTGCAGGAAGCCCAGAACTGGACCGAGACGATGCGTCGTGAAGTGGCAAGCACACCAGTAGATATTGCTGGCAAGCGCCTGGCCTTTACTACATCGATTGGAATTGCACAGGCCGAGCCGAGGGACTCATGGGACGATCTGATCGCTCATGCCCAGGCCGCCGTCGAAGTGAGCCTGCGTAGCGGTAACAAGGTTACGGTCTTTGCCTGAGGCCCAGCGGCACCCGGTTAGTCGTTGTCCGGCTCTGCGGTCGAAAAGCGCACGGTAACGGGACAATGATCACTGACGCCGGACATCTCACGGGCCTCGAGATAGGACCGCATGTCGTTGACAGCCTCACTGCCGGCAATAAAGCGTTGCTGGGCAGACCGTGAAGCGATCACATGGTCGATAACATACCAGTTGGGATTACGGCACGAGCGAAGGGCACCAGTCAGAAAGGTCATCTCCTTGCTGGCCAGAAGGGGGCCGAGCGTAGCGTTCTCGCGACGTCCCGGAAAGTCGTTCAGATCTCCAACGATGAGGATGTCATTCTCGGCATCGGCCCGCAGAACACTGTCGGCCCATGAGCGCAGCATTGCAGCCTGCTTGCCGCGAAGGCGGCGTGATTCCTCGCGTAGCTCATCTGTACTGTCGGCCCGTGACGTGCTCTTCAGATGGACGACCATCATGATCCAGTCGAAGTCTTCTTTGCGGCACGAGAGAACCAATCCCGGACGTAGCCGGTCAACACCGACCGTCAGCGGTGTGTACACGCCGAGCTGACGTACCGCAAGCCCCTTTCTATAGATCACACCCACATTCTGCTTGATGCCGGCGTCGGCAACAAAGCCCGTGAAGTCGGGTAGGTGACGCAATACACGTTCGAGTGCGACGGTGTTCTCAATCTCCTGCAGGCCGAGCACATCGGCCCCGGTACGGTCGATAACGTCGGCAACACGACGATAGTCATCATCGGAGCGCGACTTCATGTCTTCGAGGCCGTCACCCAGCCACTCGATGTTGAACGTGCCAACAGTTACCTGGTCCGGATAGGCCACACGCGACGAATGACAGCCCGTCAGAGCCAGCGCGAACGGGGCTAGCAGAACACACGCAACGCGGTGCAGGCGACCGATCATGTGCCTGTCAGGACGGCTTTGGCTACGTATCCGGCGACCTGCGGATTCTCCTTCAAACGTCGAGTGGAGTAGCCGTACCAGTCATCACCGAACGGCACGTAGATCCGAACACGGTGTCCGCCTTTGATCAGCGAATCGCGTCGGTCCTCGCGCACGCCAAGCAGCATCTGGAACTCCACTTTCTCACGAGTTGGACGCAGGTTGTGTAGCTGGTTCTCGGCATCGGTGATCAGCTGTTCGTCGTGTGTGGCAATGTGGGTGCTTGCATTTGATGAAAGCAGCAGTCCGAGCAGCTTGCGATAGTTCGCGCGGATTCCGTCCGGATCCTTGATCGCCACACTCGCATCCTCGACGTAAATGCCCTTGCAGAGCCGTACCGAGGGGGCGTACTCAAGCAGGGATTGGATATCGGCTTCCGAGCGGTGCAGATAGGCCTGGATCACCACGCCAACGTTATCAAAACCATCCCGGCGCAGTTGACGGTAGAATTCAAGAGTGACATCCGTGTACGGCGTGTTCTCCATATCCATGCGGACGAACAGGCCGTAGGACTTTGCCCGTTCGACCAGCAATCGCAGGTTTGCGTAGGCAAAATCGCGATCGATGTCGAGGCCAAGCGATGTGAGCTTGACACTGAGATAGGAGTCAAGGCCATTGTCGCGGATCGCATCAACCACGGCGGACTGTGAAGCGGTTTCGGTGACGGCTCGCTCGCGCGTGGAGACGAACTCTCCCAGCACATCGATCGTCGAGCAAGCCCCTTTGCGCATCAGCTCCTGCGTGACGCGCACGGCGTCGCTCAGACGATCGCCGGCAATGTAGCGCTGCGCAACCGCCCTGACGATGCGCTTCGGAATAATCGGCAGCGTTGCAACGACCAGCGAATTGAAAAGACTCACAGATATATCCCGCGTTAGCGAATCACCATGAGTGGGATTGCGGTCTGCATGGAACCGGAGCGGATCGCCAGACGATAGCTGCCGGCCGCCACGTCCTGTAGCGGAACAGTAACGGTCTGCGTGCCAACCGACAGACGCTCCGTCGGGCGCAGGACCAGCTCACGTCCGTCCGCACTGATCAGAAGCAGCGTTGCTTCGACATCCTTGTCGGAGCCGATGACGCACGTGACGGATGTTGATGCCGGATTCGGATGCACAGAGGCGATCGTGAAAGGGGCCTGCTGGTCCGCTTCTTCTTCAACGGAGACGGGAGCGGCGCAGGAGTCCATTACGAGGTTGTCACGCGTGGCAAGTACGTTGTTGTCATTGGCGGCATCGACCACACGCAACTTAACCTTCGTGCCAATAGGGACGTTTCGCATGTTGAAGTTGGTGCTGAAGATCTGCCACTGTGAGAGATCGACCGTTGCTTGCTGTGTAGCGTTGCGCCAGTTCGCTCCATCGTCTGTGCTGTACTGGATGCGGGCATCATTGATGAAGTCATGCGTCCAGCGGTACTGATTCGGCTGATTGCGGCACAACGTGGCATTCTCTTCGGGAATGTCGAGAACAAAGCGTCGGGTGCCGATCGAGAATTCGCCCGATGTCGATGGACTGGACGGGGAGCTCAAGGCCGTTACACGCATACGCGCAGTCGAGGTTGCCGTTGTTGGTACGGTCCAGTTGAACGTAGCGGTGTTCAGCGACGCACTGAGCGTTTCGAACGTGGTGCCGTCGGCAGCGAACTCGAGCTTGACGTTGCTGATACCCTGAGCACGCGTCCAGCGAACCTGATAGGTTGTTCCGGCACCGATGCGCTCACCACCCTTTGGTACGTCGAGAATAACGGGCAGCGCCAGGCGATACTTCGCCAGCGACGTGTCGTTGACGTTCGGGTCGGCAGCATCTTCGATACGCACCCAGAACTCTGTTGACAGATTCGAAGGAACGGTCCACGTGTACAGCTCATCATCGGCATTGAGCGGTCCGGCGATCTTTGTCCATGGACCGCTCACGGCCGGACCCCACAGAAGATTCACCTGTGCGACCCGTGCAGACTTCCAGCGAATCATCATCTTCTCATCTGGCTGATATGAGTCCGTGCCACGCGGCTCTGTGAGCTGCACCAATGGTCGTGTGACAAGGGGCACGCATGGCGATGCCTTGACCCAGCCGCGCATGCGCTCTGCCGCACGCGGACCAAACGTGAGCGGTGTGCGGTCGCCATTGACCAGGTGACAGTAGCTCATGATCGTGCCTGGTATCACGCGACGCAGGCTTGGGTCACCAAAGCATCCGTCCGTCCTGTCGATGTTAACGTTCAGCTGGCAGGTATCAATTGGCGGGCTCCAGTAGCAGTTGTGCGTGTGTGGTGCACCAATGTTATGACCCATTTCGTGGGCGGCAACAAAGACATCCCAGACAAAGGCATTAGCCTTGTTGGGGTCGCCCGGAACATCGTTGGCCGTCAGATACACGGTGCTGACGCCGTATCCGCCGCGGGCTTTCTTGTTGCAAAGCTGATCAAGGTAGGCAATGCCGCCAACGAATCCACCACCCACAGGACGAATCAGAGCATAGAGGTGGGCCACGGTCCGATCGACGCTGTTCATGCGCTTGGACCAGTCGCTCGAAAACTCCTCCAGAAGTTCACTGGGTTCGCGCCCGTCATAGTAGTAACCGGATGGCTCATCCAGCGTGAACTTCTCGAAATAGGCCATGTAGATGTAGGCGTTGAGTTCCTGCTCATAGACCTGCGCCATTGCGGAAATAATCTTGATGAAGTACTGCACGATCTGCTCGTCGGTCTGACCACGACGCTTCATCGCGCTGTCGATGTCTTCGCGCAGCACAACGGCCATCTTGAACTCTCGCAGGTCTTCGGCCTGGGTGCTCTCAGCCCCCTTGCGAACAACCGGAAGGGACATCTTGCGGCGCATCGCGTCTTCGTCTATCGGGAGGCTTTCGTTGCCGCAGATAAAGCGTGAGAGCGGATCAACGCCGAACATCGCAGCTTCTTCGCCGATGATGTGTGGCGTTGCTACGGCCATCTGTGCTTGAGAAAAGTCACGGGCGATGACCATGCGGTGGCCATCCTTCTCCTGGACAAAGCCGGTCAGATCACCGTCGCTGTAGTGTAGCGTGACAAATGTCTCAGGATCGCCGTTGATGGTGCCTTTGTAAGACACGACCGGACGGACCTTCACCGGAACCTTGCCTTGCTTGGTGTGGGTGTAGATCTCCGTGTTGGCATCGACCACCGGACGTGTGCGCTCCAGGTTGAGCGTAACGCCGTCGGTTCCCGGAAGCGGGAAGTTCACCAGGTCAACCCGTTGCGGCTGAGGCTCAAAAAGGGCCTTTGCGCTGGCGTGTGCCAGCACCGTAGAGGCCAGGTTAGCCCTGAGCTGGGTTGATGCATCCTTTTTGTTGACCTGAACCGGCACGAGCAGTGTCCGTGTGTCAACGCGCACCTGGGCATCTGTGGATGTTACCGCGAGCACGGCGCCGATAGCGGCGATCAGGCAAAAGAGGCGAAAGCGTATCATGGGACTGACCTGAGAATCGTTTTGTGATGAAAACGGAGGCCCCAAAGATACGCAATGACCGCGCGTGGTTACCCGTGTTCGGGGGCCTTGAGACGACGTTCCACTTCGGCTAGAATGTCGCGGTGGATCTCGTCGCGTTCACGATAACCGTCAATGACGACGAAACGTTTCGGCTCGGCCTCGGCGATGGCAAGGTAGCCGTCTCGCACGCGGTTAAAGAACTCGCCCCCTGAACGTTCCATACGGTCGGGTTCGGCGCCGCCTTCGGCAAACTGCATGCGTTGCTGGGCCTGTTCATAGCGAACGTCGATAAAGAATGTCAGCTCCGGCATAACGCCGCGTGTGGCGATCGCATTGATCGCATATACCTGCTCGAGGTTGAGTCCGCGACCATATCCCTGATAGGCCGTTGTGCTGTCCACATACCGGTCACAGAGAATAATCGAGCCCGAGTGATGCGACGGTTCGATGACCTTTTCGACCAGCTGCGTGCGGGCCGCACTGAACAATAGGAGCTCAGCCGTAGGAGTGATTGACTGTCTGGTGCTGAGCAGGATCTCACGGATCGACTCCGACAGCAGTGTCGCTCCCGGCTCGCGGATAACCGTCACAGCGCAGCCACGTGCTTCAAACCACTCGCGCAGCATGTTCAGCTGTGTGCTCTTGCCGCTGCCGTCTATACCCTCAAACGAAATGAACACGATCAGTCTCCGTGGTTCGACTCCGGAGCGATCATGACGACGCATTCGCCCTTGATCGATCCCCGTTGCGAACATACATCATGGACCTGCTGAGCGGTGCCTCGAATGTGTTCTTCAAACTTCTTGCTGATCTCGCGTCCCACGACAACTTCACGGCCGGTGGCACCGGCATTGACGATCTCTTCGAGAAGTGTGAGCAGGCGATAGGGGGATTCATACAGCACAACGGTTGCATTGTATGACAATAGCTCCTGCAAAGTGGTGCCTCGCCCCTTTTTCTGCGGCAGAAAACCGGCAAAGAGAATGCGATCTGTCGGCAGACCCGATGCTGCTACGGCTGTTACACCAGCCGAAGCACCGGGCAGGGCCGAGACCGGTAATCCGTTGTCGATGCAGGCGCGTACGGCCCGATAGCCCGGATCACTGATGCCTGGCATGCCGGCATCGCTGACCAGGGCTACCTTCTGTCCGGAACGAATTCGACTGACGATCTCCTGTGCACGCTCACGCTCGTTGTGCTCGTGATAGCTCAGTAGTGGCTT
The DNA here is from genome assembly GCA_040380835.1 of Ignavibacteria bacterium. Taxonomy (GTDB): domain Bacteria; phylum Bacteroidota; class Ignavibacteria; order Kapaibacteriales; family Kapaibacteriaceae; genus UBA10438. The sequence goes on from JBEIIK010000024.1 coordinate 10,705, forward strand.
GGGTGGCACATCATAGCGCTTGAGCAGGGGGCCCGTGGTGCGGGTGTCTTCGCAGACGATCACATCGGCCAGGCGCAGCGTCTTGACCGCCCGCAGTGTCATGTCTTCGAGGTTGCCGATCGGCGTCGGAACAAGCCAGAGAATGCCTCCTACGGCGGCAGGGGGCACAACACTCCGCAACGGTGCAGGCTCCGCTGCCGAACGTTGCGCGGCAAAGAAGTCCGAAAGCATCGCCGAGCACTCATGCTCAAGGATCCCGGTCCGTATCACGGCGGAATGGTTCAGGCGGGGGTCATCTATGATCTCGAAGACGCTGCGGCAGGCGCCCGTCTTGGGGTCGGAAGCACCATAGACCACCGTTGGGATGCGGGCCAGTACGATCGCTCCGGCGCACATAGCACATGGTTCGAGTGTCACGTAGAGTGTGCAGTCTGTGAGGAACTTCTCGCCGACTGTCTGTACGGCATCTTCGATGGCTACAATCTCGGCGTGGCGTGTGGGGTCGCCCCTTCGCTGGATCTGGTTATTGCCGCGTCCAATGATCTCGTCATTGCGGACGATAACGCAGCCCACCGGCACATCGCCTTCGGCGGCGGCTGCGGCGGCCAACTCTAGAGCCTGCCGCATGAACGCTTCATGACGGCGAACAGTTTCAGACATCGTCAGCGACCGTCGCGGGCGGCTTCGTACTGCTGGGTGTATCCGGGATCAACATAGCGAAGGTCTGCCCAGACGGGGGACTTCTTATCGCCCCGAAAGAGTCCGGCGAGCTCGTTTTGCTTCGCTTCGAAGAAGGCCTGCAGCATGACGCTCCGGTTGGAAAGCTTGTTGCGTTTGAATTCGGCAATGTCATGCACTACGGCCTCAAGCGCAGTCAGACCGGCGGCCTTGTCCTTGGCATGTGTGTCAACGGCATCATGGTAGTCATAGATCAAACGGCGCAGTCCCTGATAGCGGATATCCATGTATTCCGAAACAAGCGACATGCGCGTGAACTCGCCTGGCTGGTACATCGTGCTGAACTGCGAGACGCCGCGGGCATTCCCGTTCTGTGCGATCTGCTGTGCGATCTTGTAAGCCGGCGTGCCACCGAGGTCTTCATAGGTATCCATATCGAGACCAATGGCCATCAGCATATAGAAGTCCACAACACTGGCAAAATCGTCATAGCGCAGCGTCTGGTATACCAGTGTAGGGGTCATTGACCAGTCGAAGGACCATTCCTGGTCGAAGATCCGCAGCAGGCCCGATCCGCTTCCGGGCTGACCGTTGATGAGGCGCTTACTGACGATTGCCAGGCGAGCGCTGACGCGGTTACCATTGCGTGCACGGATGTAGATCGTGATATCAACCGGGATTTTCTCGCCGTCCCAGTCCTTATCCAGATACCGGTTGTTGTTGATGTACCCCTCAACATCGCGTGCCATGTTCACAAGGTCCTGCCGCTGATCCAGCGTCAGGGTTTGCATGTCAACCGCCACGGTTGCCTGAATCTCCTGCGCCCGAAGTGTCACGCAAACGGCACACAACGACACGAGGAAGAAAAAAGAACGTTGAAAGGGATGCATGATGTCTGTTCTCCTCAATTGGATAGCGGCGAATCTACGCACCACATGCCTGACGTTGGCGGGGGCATTTCTGGTGCATCTTAACCTGCCGTGTCAGCCTCGCATACTGCCCAGCATGACAACTGCCGATGTGCTCTCGCCCTGGGAAGGCATGCTCAGCCCCTTGAGCGAAATCACCGGCGATCTGACGGTCGTTGCCACTCCCCGGCCCTTCGGCCTGGGCGGCCTGTCCGAAGCGTGCATGGTACTGGGACTTCCTTCGCAGCGAATGTGTGTTGCCCTGTCGGGCGTGTCCACGTCATCGATCTCGACCCTAATCCCTGAACTGCGCTATCGCTTCGTGCCGACGCAGGGATACGTCATGGGGCTTCGGGCACGCACTGAATGGATGATGATTCGCGGCGCTAGCGACCTGATCTCGCTCAGTGTTGATCTGGGGGCATCGATGCGGATCGTGGAGTGGACGCTGGCCGTTGGTCTCGATCGGGTCATTGACCTGGGTCGTGTGACCGGGCCGACGCTCAGGATGGGTGTTGCGCGGGACCTGGATACAATGGCGATGTCGCTCGACGTGATCGTTGCCTGGGACCGTCCGGCTGCGCTGCGGCTGGCATCAATGATCGTGCTCAGGCCGAACGTGCCCGTGCGGCTGGCACTATCGACAAGTCCGATCACCGTTGAATGTGCCCTGCGGATGCCGGTGGCCACCACGACGGATATGCTCATCGACCTGCGGCACAGCGATCCGCTCGGCGCCGTTGCGACTCTCACGCTCATCATGGAGCTCCCGTGAAGGGGCTAATCATGATCTGCCTGCTTTGGGGCAGCCAGCCTGGCCTGGCTCAGGAGATTGACCCCGACACACTGCAGGATGTAGAGTCACAGAGTCGCTTTGACGAGTTGATGCTTGACGCACTTCCGGGCAGCTCGGCCTCATTGCGGGCGGACAATAACGGCGCACTGCGTGCAATGCGGCTGCTCGTGGAGCACCCCAATTACCGCCTCGGTTACATCAGCACCGCAGCTTCTGCCGAACGTCGGTGGGCTTTGATCGGTGACACGGCGTGGATGCTGGCCGCGGGTGACATTGTAGTTCAGCGTGGCCTCGGCACGCTTAGTTCGGTTGCTCGCGGCATGGGGCGATCGCGACTCGCTCCGTTTACTGGCCAGATACGCCGCTCCACTGCATTGGGCCTGCACAGCCCCTTTCGTGCCGGAGCAGGGGGCCTTCGTGGATACGGGGCTTCGGTACTGCTGGACTCGTTCACACGTGTGCATGCGGCCTGGGGCCATGCTCCGGAACGTCCCGAATTGACGGTAGCAATGCTCGCTGCAGACCTGCAACATGCCGGCATTACCGTGTCGGCAACACTCCTGGCCGGCACGGCTGCTTACGCTGGGTCTCTCAGCGGCTCGGCATCGGCATCGGGTATGATCGGTACAACAGGACTTGCAGCCGAGCTGGCATTTGACGCGTCGGGACGATTCGCCCTGCAGTGTCTGGCCTCCCACGTCAGACGCACGGCCTCAATCTCGCTGGTGCTGTGGAACGCTCATGCACTTGCAGATCTGCCACTCGGATCGCTGCTGGCTTCGGCACGCAGTGCGGCAAATTCATGGGGAGGGGATCTGAGGCTGCGAATATCGCAGCGTGGTGTGGCAACGGTCCGTCTTTCCCTGGCTCTGTCAGGCACGCACGGACGTTCCTGGCTGCTGCCACTGGCCTCGCGCACGATAGATCTCACCGGTGACGTCGAGCAGCGCGTGACCGACCGTCTGCATGTGGAGTGGCGTCTGCGCCATCGTCGCGATGAGGACGGAGTCTCAGACGATCTCCGGCGTCAGAACGATCGACTCCTGTGGCTGCTGCGTGTGCGCCTGCGACGCATTGTTCATGATCGGCTTGAGGTGCGTTGTAACGCTGATCTGCGGCTTCTTCTGCGGCCGAAGTCGGCCATGCAGAGCGGGACGCTCGGATGGGTCGATGCACGCTGGAAAACCGGCGCCGTGACCATTCTGCGGTTTCGGGCAAGCGTCTTTGCTTCCGATGATCCTGATGTAGCACCCGCGATGGTGGAGTATTCTGCACGGGGCTTGCAGACACTCGTCTCCGGTAACGGCTTCGGACGGCGCATGGGCATGGGAGTCGAATGGCACCTGACGCCGACGGTGTGTCTGGCCCTTCAGGCGGCGGTAGAATCGCGCCTGCTTTCGGGTGAGCATCGCATGGCCGGAGATCTGCGCGCCACGATAACTTTTCACGCCCGTCGTGATGATGTTCTCAGGAGCGTGACTTCACCAGAAGACGAAATGCTTCCGCTTCGTGAATGAAATGCTGTGCAATGGCCAGAGAAAACGGATTAGCAGGGTCCAGCCGCTCCGGATGCCACTGCACGGCCAGCAGGAACGGCTTACCACCAAGTGTGGCATCGCCCCATTCAAAAGCTTCGATCACGCCGTCCGGCGAGAGCACCGATGGTGTGAAGAGTGGGGCAAGGTGCTCCACACCCTGGTGATGCGCCGAATTCACATGCCCGTCCATGGTGCGACAGATGCGACGAATGATCGAACCGGGCTCAACCTCCACGGGATGCATGACGTCAGCCCCGGCAAGCTGACGGTGTTCGGTGGATGACGGGCGCTGTGTCGGCAGGTCTGCATAGAGTGTGCCGCCATAGGCAACGTTCAGGATCTGCGCACCGCGGCAGATGCCGAGGACGGGCAGGCGTAGATCCCGTGCACGTTCTATCAGTGCCAGTTCGCGTTCGTCGCGCTCGGCATCGATCACCTGACACAGCGCCCGCTGGTGCTCGGCATCGTAGCGTGCAGGGTCAACATCAGGTCCTCCGCTAAGCACCAGTCCGTCGCAGCCGGCGAGGCTGTCCGATGCCTCCGTGGCAGTCATCGAATGCATGTCGACAACGGTAACGCGCGCGTCGGCAGCCTGCAGCCACGGGGCGTAGCGTTCATACGAGGGGCTTCCGCTGGCGCGGGAGATGGCAATCTTCACGGAGTGATCCTTGGTAGGAGAGCGGAAAGAAACGATGATGACGAATGAACCTGCATGTTCAGGTCCAGCACGCTGAGGGCAAGACCAGCCCCCTGATCCGTAAGTAAAGGGGCCAGCTTGACGTGATCCTTGGATGTGGTGATCAGCTGGGCGGAATGTCTGGCGGCCGCCTGCGTAATGGTCCGCACGTTGAATGCCGTATAGCGATGATGGTCGGCATAGGTGATCGTTTTTACCACGTGGTAGCCACGATCGTGCAGGGCGGTATGGAACCTCTCAGGAGCGGCAATGCCGCTGACGGCTATCACGGGGACGTTCGTCGGTGCCGAGCAGGTGAACGAGCGTTCGAGTGCGAACATCCGCGCTGTTGAGCGGAGATAGGTCTCGATCTCCGATGCCTCAACGCCGGCGCTCAGGAGCACGATGTCGGCACGACCCAGCGACGAGAGCGGCTCGCGCAGACGTCCTGCCGGCAGCAAACGTCCGGCCAGCGTTGCATGGTCGATGATCACAATGTCGACGTCACGATGCAGCGCACGATGCTGAAAGCCATCGTCGACGATGATGACGTCGCACGGAAGATGGCCGGCGGCATAGGCGGCGGCTTCGACCTTGTCTGAGCTGACCACGACCGGAATGCCCAGTGTAGTGGCATGAAGGTAAGCCTCGTCTCCGGCCTCGGTGACGGTGGCCAGAAGCCCCTTACCGTTGTGTACCACGAGCAGCCCTCGGGAACGCCGCCTGTAGCCGCGCATCACGATAGCCGGATGGCGTCCGGCATCACGCAGCAGCCGCACCAGCATCTGTGTAACCGGGGTCTTACCGGTACCTCCGGCCGAGATATTACCGACGCTGATCACCGGACGATCCACCGGAACGATCGGAAGCTGATGAAGGTCATAGCGCCGATTGCGCCGTGCAACGGCCATGCCGTAGAGGCGGGAAAGCAACTCTAGCATGTGACGGCTCCGAGCCGGTGCAAGCGCTCGTCCATCAGGCGGATCTGTTCTTGCGTCTGGTGCTCGTCGAGCTCTTCCGGGATATGCACCGGCTCTGACAGATGCAGGGTGATACGGGCAAAGGGAAGGGGCACCTGGAACCGGTCCCAGGAACGCGCGAAGGTGACCTTCGGGGTGGAGCGCACGCGCACAAGGACGATTGGCACGCCTGCGCGTCGGGCGATGATCACCGCACCCGGTTTGGATACATGGGCAGGACCGCGCGGTCCGTCGGGGGTGATGAGAATCATGTTCGTCGGGGCCAGCGCTACAAGCTGTTCCAGGGCCTGCCTGCCCCCTTTCGATGATGAACCCTCGATGATGTCGTGTCCCCAGTCACGCAGTAGCTGCTGCAGAATCTTTCCGTCACTGCTGGGGCTGACCAGCGCCACCGGATGTATCCGTCCGAACGTCGCAAACACCGCTAGCATTTCACCGTGCCAGAACGCCAGCACGCACCCACCTGTGGGCACGTTACCGTCCAGGTGAACGCGCCAGGTACGTGCCAGCAGGCGTACGAGGATCGAAAACGTACGTGTCTTCACCGAATTCTCCGGCAGATCGTCTCGTGAATGATCTCGGCCGCCCGGGCACTGGCTCCGGATGACGAGAGCATGGTGCGAACTTCGTGCATGGCCGAGATCAGCTCTCTGCGGCGTTGTACATTGCTGCTCAGATCAATGATCTCGGCGGCCAGAGCCTTGGGTGTGGCCTCGTGTTGGATATACTCATGAACCACGTTGCGTTCCAGCAGCAGGTTCATCAGAGTGATCATCGGAACATCGATCACTCGCTTGCTCAGCTGGTAGCTTGCGGCCGACGTGCGATAGAAGGTTGCGTAGGGAAGTCCGCGCAGGGTGGCCTCAAGCGTGGACGTACCGGCCTTGATCATACCGGCCCATCCAGTGTTCATTGCCCTGTTGGCATCGGTGGTGATCTCGGCACCGGCATCGGCCAGTGGCTGCAGCAGCTGAGCGGATACACCAGGCGCTTGCGGGACGATATAGCGAAGCTCGCCATGCGATGTGCGCAATTGCCGGATGGTTTCTTTTAGCAATCCCACGTGACGCTTCAGCTCCTGCGCGCGCGATCCGGGCATGAGGATGATCGGCGCATCAGCCTGGCGCGGCTCCGGCTCAGGCAGGATCTCCGTGAGCGGATGCCCGACATATTCGGCAGTGATCCCGCAGCGCGAGAAGAACTGCACTTCAAACGGAAAGACTACCAGAAGCCTGTCCACCGACGCAGCAAGGGTTGCTGCTCTGCGCCGACCCCAGGCCCAGAGCTGGGGTGCGATGTACCAGATCACGGGTACATGCGAGCCACGCACGCGGGCGGCAAGTCGCAAGTTGAAACCCGGATAGTCCACGGGGATGAAGGCAAGGGGCTTTGTCCTGACGATATGTGCGCGGCAGGTCTCAAGCAGGTTGGTGAAGTAGCGGTATCGTTTTGCTACTTCTATAAAGCCCGACACGGCAAGGTCCTCGATCGAGGCCAGTGAATGCAGCCCCTGCATTTCCATGGCGGGTCCGCCAAACCCTTCGAACACCACGTCCGGGATCAGCAGGCGGATCTGCTGCATCAGACGGGCCGCGTGGGCATCGCCCGAGGGTTCGCCGGCCGTGATGAAGATGTGTGGTGATGAGGACGATGACATGTCGGTTGCTGCAAGTGGTAAGGGTGCAAAATTCGCTATATTTCGCCCCGTTCCTGGAAGTTTCTCCTATGAAGCACGTCCTGCTGCTGATCGTTGGCCTACTTCTTACCGGCACCCTGCGAGCCGGTGAGACGGCGCGCCTTGTGCACATGTCCGGATCCGAGCATAGCGTGCTCGAGCCCGCCGCTCGTCTGCTTGTTGCCGAGGGTGGCGACTTCCGTCTCGGTATCGAAAACATTTCCTCTTCAAAGTACTACGAGTTTCAGTGGTACAAGGACGGCGTTCTCATCCCCGGTGCCACCTGGCCGGAGCTCCACATACGGGACGCCCGGGAGCTTGCTGCCGGGGTGTATTCGGCTGTCTACATAACTCCGTGTGCCAGACGTCAAACACCACCGGTGCGCGTGGTAGTTGACGGAACTGGACCGAGTGTGACATCGACTACGGCTATGGCCGGCTATAGGCTTGAGGAGATCACCCCCAATCCTGTTTCCGAAAAGGCCCTTGTCCGGTTCTCTCTCCCGACGCCCAGCAGAGTTCAGTTGCGTGTGGTGGACGTTGTAGGCAATGCCGTTGCCACTATCGTCAACACGGACCTGCCGGCCGGCTCGCACACCTCCGAGTTTGTCGTGACCGGTTCGGAGATACCGTCTACGCTCTACTACGTGATCCTATCCGTACCGGGCTTCAAGGCATCGCGACCGATGTTGGTGGTCAAGTAATCCCAAGGGGTTACCACTCTATCGAACCCGTGGCGACATAGCCAAACGTATTTGTGATGGTCACCTTCATCCGGTAGGGGGCCTGCTGGGCTGGATCAAGCTGCTCCAGTGGTACGATCACCCGGGAAAAGATTCCGTCATCACCCACAAGCATCTGCTGCTCGTTCATGTCGGCCACGATTACCTCGCCGGAACTATTCGTAACATCAACGCGTACCGAGCAGCGTTGCGGGATGTGATCGACAAAATCAACTACCAGCACTGGCCGGTCGCTCAGCCGCGCAAGGTACGCCCCCCTGTAAACCGGCTTGTCGTCGAGGGCCACGCGCTGCACGTCCGATGATGTGCTCAGATGCTCAGTATGAACGCTCGGTAGCTCTACCAACCGTGCAGCCCGTCTGCGCGATCGGTCCTTGTTGAACCATTCGATGTTCATGATGTTCTGACTGCGGGCGCTGACGACGCCATCGCCGGTATCGAAGAGATCGTCGATCGAACCACCGATAACGCTCAGCACTTTGCGAAGCATTTCCTGGGTAGCCCCTTTGCTGAGGGTGTTGTTGACGAGGTCAACCTTACCGATGACCGATACATATTCGACATCCAGCGGGTGGGCTGAAACACCAAGGCGGCGCAGATAATCACCGCCATCTTCCGGACGCCGCAGATCGCGGATAGCCCAGCTGGTAAAGGGCACATCATCCTGGGCCGAGCGAACAGTCGAGAGGGCCAGTTCGCAGGGTTTGCGCAGAAGGATATTGCCGTTGCGGGCGCATTCATCGAGGTCCCGGGTCACATTCCAGATGCGAGCCATGGCCGATCCCAGGTGAGGCGCTCCGATGGTAATCAGGCGTTTGACGTGATGGTCCGTGTAGCGCTTTACAAGGTAGGCACGTGCGGCAAGCCCACCCATACTGTATCCGACCAGGATCACGCGGTCGGCCCCGGTGGTGCGGCGCACTTCGCCGATACACGCCTCGAGTTCATCGCGCCAGGCGTTGATCGAATCGACCGGATTGGAAAAGGCCACGGTAAAAAAGTCTGCCTGACCCGAGCCGGCGATCACGCGGCGGATGTTGCCCTGGCGATCAGCGGCCAGCTCTCCGCCATAGGTCAGGCCGAGATCGCGTCGGAAGTATTCTGTTGCCGGACCATGCCAGACATCTGCCTTCTGTCCGAGTCCGTGCAGCAGGATGATCGGATAGGGGACCTTCATGGACACTGTAAGGCAGGTCTGCTTGTACTTTGGTAGACGAGCCATGCGCTCCGGCAGCGATGAACACCCGGACAGAAACAGCGCAAGAAGGACCAGTCGAAGGGGGCGGTTCATGATTCTGAGAGGCGACGTGTCACGCGAACGCGTTCAACCCGGCGCGGCGAGGCGTTCAGGATCGTGCACGCATAGCCGTCGATGACCACCACATCGCCCGCGACCGGGATACGTCCGGCTCGTACGTTGATCAGTCCACCGAGTGTTTCATAATCACTGCTTTCGGGCAGTGGCGCGGGAAGGATCTCGTTGGCCTCATCGATGCGGATGGCCGCGTCGAGGTCAAACGACCCGGGTGCCTGCTGGGCATGCATCGGAGCTTCGTCATCATACTCGTCCTGGATGTTACCCACGAGCTCTTCGATGATGTCCTCAAGTGTAAGCAGTCCGGCCGTTCCGCCGAACTCATCCAGCACCACGGCCATGTGGACCTTATCGCGCTGCATGTCGCGCAGCAGGCGTTTGAGCTTGACGTCTTCCTGCACCATGCAGGGGGCATGAAGAATATCCTGCACGATCACCAGATCCCGATGGTGCATCAGTGTCAGCAGGTCCTTGGCATAGACGATACCGACGATCGAATCGATCGTGTCGCGATAGACCGGTAGGCGCGAGTATCCTTCGGTCATCACTGTTTCGAGCAGCTCGCTGACCGGTGTGTCGATGTCCAGGGCTGTGATCTTTGAACGCGGCACCATGACCTGTGCGGCTGTCGTCTCAGTGAATTCGAAGACGTTGTCAATGAGCTCCTGCTCGGAGACCTCCAAAGCCCCCTGCTTGGAGGACTCGGCGATCAGGTAGCGCAGTTCCTGTGGCGAGTGGACGTCGTGTTCTCCCGCATGCTCAATGCCGGCCATTCCCAGCATGGCATTGGACATCCAGTTGAGCGCTATCACTACTGGCTTGAAAATGACGTAGAACGCCCGCAACGGCAGCGCCACTGCCAGCGTCACGGCTTCCGAGCGTCGGATCGCATACGTCTTGGGTGCCTGTTCGCCCACGACGATGTGCAGCACGGTGATGATCGCAAAGGCGATGATCACCGAAATGGTATGCAGCACTTCGGGCGCGAGTGTAATGTCCAATGTCAGGGTAGCTTGCGCCACGATGTTGGCTACAACGCTTTCGCCGATCCAGCCAAGACCGAGCGATGCCAGCGTGATGCCGAGCTGCGATGCGCTCAGATAGGCATCGAGGTGCTCAAGGATGTGCCTTGCTACACCGGCAAACAGGTTGCCCTCACGCGCGCGGAGTTCGATCTGGGAGGTCCGGACCTTAACAATGGCGAATTCGGCTGCAACGAAGAATCCGTTCAGCACCACGAAGAACATCGTCAGAGCGATATCACCGATCATGGGTTACAATATACTGCCTCACTGCAGCGCCGTGAAGGTGTGCGATGTAATGCGTGCATCAAGGTGGTGGGAAAAGTACAGGCTGATAAACGACTCGATCTCCAGCTGCGCCGGTTCGGTTGATGGGTGCCATCGCCCCCTGAGGGACTCTGACAGGAGATTCCACGCTGTGCGTGAAAGACGGATTCCGCTCCCGTGCTGGCTGGCGGTACCGTCCGTTACGTCGATCATCACTGTCTGCCACGTTTCCGGGCAGGGGGCTCGCTCGATGCCGAAGCCCATCACTTCGGCCAGGCGAAGGCGCATGGCCACACTGACGCTGTAGACAAGCTCGGGTGTGAGGCCGTCGGCTACGTCGAGGGCCTTGCGCAGCAACTCGAAGACGTCTGCGTCGGCCTGCCCCAGATCCTGCGTACGCATGACCAGCTCGCACATCAGCAGTCCTGCGCGTAGGTGCTCATACGACTGCTGCAACTGACGTCGGGCGGAGATACTTTCGGCCTTGCTGACGGTGTGGAGTTCGCGGTTCTTTGCGTGATAGACCTGGCAACGCACATGTCCAAGGGGCTCCAGAGCCGGGCCAAGCGCTGATAACGTCGTCCGTGCCCCTTTCGCCACAAGGCCGAGCTTGCCGAGGTCGCGGCTGTAAACTGTTACGATCCGGGAGGAGTCTCCGAACCGGCGCGAGTGCAGAACGATGGCTTCGGTGCTGACGATCACGCAATGAAGTTACGGCGGCTTCTTGTCAAAAACCCCGTTCACCCTATATTTGCGGTTCATTCCGCAGTAGCTCAGCTGGTTAGAGCATCTGACTGTTAATCAGAGGGTCCGGGGTTCAAGTCCCTGCTGCGGAGCGCTAAGGAATACGCCGTTGTCCCGGATTCGGGACAACGGCGTTGTTCGTTTCACGGTGATGTCTGGCAGTGGTGTGCCCGCGTGGCCCCGGTTCCATCGGGAGGATGCCCCAAAAAACCGAAGCGGTCAGAGCGACACGCGCTCCGACCGCTTCCATTCAGTGTTATTCTGCAGCACAGCAAGAATACCCAACTGTTTCTTTCATGTTTGACGCGTGGGCTGAATCTTCGTCGCACCAACGAACATTCAGCCGTTGCGTCTCTCTTTCTTCATGCAACTTACTGCACGAGGAGCCATGTAAAGTTCCGAACAATCAGAGTTTTCGGACAAATAGAAAACACTGGTAAATCGGGGCTCGAGATGACGTAAGCTAGCGACCAAGAATTTCGTAACAGCTTTTAAATCAACAGGTTAAATCGGGTCATGCTGTTCTCTGCGACTCTTCTCTGGCCATTGTCAAAAGACAAATTTCCGGAACGGGCATCCGAGCTGCACGACGCCACCTATCGAGGTTTTCAGCGTTTACGCGTCGGGTTCTTCAGTTCGGCGATCCGGGAGCCGAACACGCATGTGATGATATCCTCGTACGGCGCGATCTCAAAGTCCTCGTTCGAGACCGTTTTCGAGAGAATAGCCAGTTGTCGATCAACACTTCTTGATCGGTTGACCTGTGCCACGCTGACGTGTTCAACGCCTTCCATGATGGCAACGATCCGGATAAAGGCATTGGTCCGCGGGCAGGATCGAATCTCCTTATGAGCTGAAAGCAGCAGGAGCAGCTTATCGGCGATGTCCCTGATGGTAAGTCCACCGGCCGTGCCGCCGCGTCCGATATGCAGCAGCAGGGCACACAACGCAGAGAAACGGTAGCCATACTGCGCTGCGCGTCGCGAGCTGGTTTCATTGCGAAGCACAGCCACGCGCAGCAGGCGCCTGTCGAAAGCCCCTATGGGGTTGCCCGATAATGCATTGGCTATGGAACGGTAGGTGAAGAGAACAAGCCTCACGTTTTCGGCCGAGCGGCGCATCATCTGAGGGGTGACCAGATCAAGTTCGCGCAGCGCTTCGGTATAGTGGCGTTCAGCGATCAGGCTTCGGGTGAGCCATGAGATGTAACTCGTGTAGGAACCGTGCTGGCGGGTAGATTCATCGGCGTATTCGTCGGCAAGGATCTCGCGTATTATCGGTATGACATTGGCATACTGCCGCGCGGTTACATAAGCGCGAACGTGCATGCGGTGGGAAGTTCGCTGATATAGTTTGGACGTCTTGTCGATGGCAAGCGACGATCGTTTATAGACATCGGCCCACTGAACGATCGTCGATACATTGGTTTCAAACTGACCGATGATGTAGGCGCACAGTGCGGCGATCATCTGGGTTTGCGGAACGACATCGCGCATGCCCCCTTCGAGCATTTCGTCGAGCATTTTGCGGATCTCTACGATACGGGGCTTGCGTGCTCCTTGACTGTACTTGCGCCGAACCAGGCTGAGGAGCTCTGCGTAAATGGTCAGCCATTCCCAGCACTCGAGAAAGCTGTCGATGTTTTTGCGCGTTGCATTGCGGATGCGCAGCATTCGGCTGGGCTTGTCGTTGCTGGCCATATGCAGCATGAGCAGGACACCGGAAGAGATGGCCATTGGGAGCATGTAGGGGTCCTTGGCCGTGGTCAGTGTTGACGATAGACGCTCCCGCGCTCGATAATCCTGCTTGGCAGCGTAGGCCGCGACGCCGGCACTGTATTGCTGCAGTATCGGAATCCATGGCAACTGAGCAACGTTGTCCGGATCATTCGGGATGATCTCAACGGTGATCCGCTCCAGCTCCTGCTGTGTGCGGTTGAACAGTCGCTGAATAGTAGAGCGCGGAACATCATCGCTGCCCCAGATGTGCAATGAGATATCACGTTCAGCGGCGAGACCGAGGCGAATATCGTTGACGGCTACAACGCACCGACGAATCTTCGGTGAGAACCGCGTACGCAGATATTCCGGATCAAGCAGTATTGGCTGTACAGCAAGCGCATGCTCTAATGCTTCCAGTAATCCTCGCGTCATCAGATATGCTCGCTCCGTGATGAGTGCCGCGTTAAAATACCCCCGTTTTGACTCAATTCTACACCTTCAAGTTACTGTCCTAAAAGTCCGATTCTTTGGTACTGTGTGTATTGAAATCTACCCGATGTTCGTGTCACAAACTTTTCCCCACGAACATTTCAAACATTGTTACGAAAGTACGCCTCATGGAACTTCTCATCACCATCCTCACCTGGCTCGGCCTGATCACGGCTGGCACAACCTACGCCGATTCTGACATTCGTCGTATTGCAACCGAAAACCGCTCGGCGGTGAAAGTGCGCGCCGGCGAGGTCCTCAATGCAACTGACAAGGCCCAGCCAATGGACGGCGATTGGGAAATGCCGTACAGATGAGCCGACGCCGCTCAAGCGGCAGCACGCAACCACCCTCCCGTACCCTGAAACCCAACACCCAATACCTGTAACCTGAAAGCTGACACCCCATGGAACTCCTCATTACCATCCTCACCTGGCTCGGCCTGATCACGGCT
>JBEIIK010000025.1:0-23362 GCA_040380835.1 Ignavibacteria bacterium
GAGCAGCTCGGCAACAAAGACGCCGTCAGATCGATACACTCGCAGACGACCGATACACTGCTCAAGGGGCTGCTGCCACGAGATCAGGCACGGATAGCGCGAAGACGACTGCACGGCCGAACATGGGTCGGGCCAGCTGCGCAGTCCGGAGATAACCGGCGGCGGACGTCCGATACTGTTTGCCCGGCCCGGCGTGCCTCCGGACATGTCGGTTGATGAGGTCCAGGATGCACCCTGCTCAGGGGTTGACGTCCAGGGAATTCGCCGCTCGAGCGCAATGCCGCGTGTCGTTAGAATGTTCACATGGGCATCGTCATCATACGGAACGCGGTCAACTACAAGGCCCTGTGGCGTGCGAAGGGTGATGGTATCGGTTGTGGCATTGATGTTCAGAGCCGGACGCATGAGCGTCCACTGCCCGGCCGGTGCCATGCGGACGATCGTCGTATCGGCGGCTACGGCAAGGTAGCCCCCTGACTCAATGCGTGCCGGTGGCAGAATCGTCGCCCTCTTCTTTGACGCGTCCTGCAGAGTCCAGCCACCAAGGTCCAGAGTGTTTGGAGTGCCGTTCCAGATCTCGATGTATTCGGACTGCCGATCGTCGGGCTCGGCCATCATCTCGGTGATCGTGATACGGGGCTCAATAGTCGGCATGAGCATCATCTGTTCAATGGTGTCGTTGTCGGGTCGATCATCCGGACTGCCAAGGGTAACGGTAAGAATGACACTGCGCACCGTGTCGCGGCGGCCAATGTCACGTATGTCCAGACGAATCTCGTCCATGCGCCCCGGCTCAAGTTCCGGCATCTCATCTCGAAGGCGCAGATCACCGGCGTCAATGCTGCGTTGGCGGGATGGTGAGGTCTGCTGCCCGAGGTTGACCACGGATATTACAATGGCCGTGTCCTGCATCGTGGCCGGCATGACGCGCAGGTCCATCGGAAGCCGCACGCAGGAGTTCAGCATCCCACAGCTGGCACTGTCGCGGCGCATGGACGGCCCCCACGTGTGTTCATAGGTCACTACGCCGGACGTCCATGTTCCACAGCGCTCAATGCTCACGCCACGGATGTTGCGCCGCACGTCGTACGTAACACTGTCAATCAGAGTCGAGTCGATTCGTCTGAGCTCCACCCGGTCAACGGAATTGTTCAGCGACGGTAGCGCACATTCTATCACTACCACCGGCGGCGGCACGGTGCGCACTTCAGACAAAGCCTCGGCATCACGTACGAGGACCACAAAGCCCCCTGCCGGAACACTCACGCTGCCGAGAGCCGTGCATGTGCGGTTGTCACAGACCATCCAGCCGTCAAGCCGCACAGCCCGCGGTGAGGTATTGACGCACTCCACCCATTCGGGCTCACCGGAGGACGGCGTCGGGTGGACTTCGGTGATCACCATCTGTGAGGGGGCTTGCACTGCGCCCAGGACAGCGGCGATGACAACAAGGTGTAGTCGGGCGATGTAGTGGGATCTGTTGTTCATGACCCCAATGAGCAGAAACGGGGCTCTAGCGTGACATCAGCACCGCCACAACACGTTCGAGCAGGGCCACATCGTCTGGCGAAAAACGATCAGCAACCGGACTATCAACATCCAGCACGCCTATGAGCATCCCTGCACGGATCATCGGCACCACCACTTCGCTGCGGCTGGCCGCGTCGCAGGAGATGTGTCCGGGAAAGGCCTCGACGTCGGGCACGACAACCGTCCGGCACTCGGCCGCGGCCGTGCCGCAGACACCGCGTCCCATGGCAATGCGGATGCATGCCGGCTTGCCGTGGAACGGACCCAGCACCAGCTCGTCGTGACCGTTGAAGAGGTAGAATCCGGCCCAGTTGACGTTATCCAGCGAGTGATAGAGCACGGATGCTGCGTTAGCGCAGTTAGCGATCAGACTCTGCTCGCCGGCCGTTATGTGCTCTATCGCGCGCAGCAGATTGCTGCGATGCTCGTCAACGTTTAGCGATTGCGGTGGAAGTTCAAACATGGAAGGGGGCTTAGCGGCGCACCACAAACGGAAGTGTGACCGAACGCACAGGCATGATGATGCGGGCATAATATGCCCCCTGTGCCAGGTCTGCCACGGCGATCTCGTTACTGCCAACGACGAGCTCACCACGAAGCACCACACGACCGTGCGCATCAACCAGTTCCAGCGCCGAGGCCTGCGCTACGCTGATGCGCACAACATCATTGGTGGGATTGGGCATCAGTTGAGGAGCATCATCGACGGTTGGCGGCGCGGCATCATCGACCGACACAAGCACTGGCAAGCGCACTGGCACCCGGGTTTCGTCTGTGCATCCGCCCGGCCAGGTGCGACGAACAACAAGCGTACCGGCCGAGTCGGCAGCATTCCATTTTACGGTGGCACTTGAGGCAGACGGGTCGGTTTGCAGCATGCCGCCAATGACGCTCCACGTCGTACGGGCATCGAGGATCTCACGTATCTCGTACTCAGCCGTATCACCACGCTGGACCGTACGACGGCCGCGGACTGCGGCCGGGGCGTGCTGCAGTCGGTGTGACGTCGTATCCCAGCGAAACTCCACGTCACTGCGCGCCGGACTTGAGCGATACGTCACGTCAAAGGCCCTCAGCCCCCTGCCCTCATCCATGAGCCATGTGCCGAGTAGTCCGCTTCGACGCTCAGTGATGCGTTCGAACATCGACTCTCGGATCTGCCTCTCACTGCGCATGGTGTTCCAGACGCGGAAATCACGAATGGTGCCCTTCCAGTAATTGCGTGCAAACGGGTTGCCGCCGATGGTCAGCTGGCGCAGATCACCGGTAGCGCTTGTTGAGCCTGACTGAGCCGCTAGCTTGCCGTTGTAGTAGATCGCCATCGAATCATGACCGTTACTGACAACCGCAACATGCGTCCACTGGCCGATCTGATCCTTATACGACGTGGAAAGACGTCCGGACTCCTGCCAGTTGCCAATGTCCCAGTAGAAGCTTCTGTCCGACCATGGAGCATGGGCCTGAAAACGATTCGTCGGATTATCCGACGTACCCACCATGAACGACACGCTATTCATCACCTGCAACGAATCCACGCGACTCCAGTACTCGACCGTCGTGGCACGTCCGCGGTAGAGAAAATCTTCCGATGTGAGGCGAACTCCGTTGCCATCAAGCGTAACGGCGTTATTGGTGCACGGCGTCAGCGTCTTCAGTTGAGCCGTCGTCCATGGTCCAGTTCCGAACGTACTTCGCGCACGCACGCGCAAGCTCATCAACGAGTCCGCTGGAAGCCCGCGCAAGGAGTAGGTGACCGAGTTCGATCCCGAGGGAGCTGTGATGTTATTGATGTCCATCAGGACAGATGACCCTGATGTATCAGCCACCTGGAGCTGATACCAGACCGATCCGCGATTGACCGTTGCCGGAGTCCACGACACATCATGCACGCTTGTCCGCACGGAGGGGGCTGTCCCTGTCCCAGCAGTGAACGACGGTGCCAGCAGCGCGGCAGGATCGTCGCAATTGATGCCGGCCTGACTCGGCGTCCAGAGTCCGGCAGCATTAAGGGTGAATGTCCGGCCCCGCACGGCATCCCTGGTCGTGGTTCCGGAGCCTTCGTCCAAGCGCCACCATCCGAAAACACGCGTGTTCTCGTTGGCCTGCGGCATGCGCCGCCCCATGGTGGCGCGGATTTCTTCCCCGGAACGCGCAACGTTCCAGATCCGGAATTCGTCGATCATTCCGTTGAAGCCCCACTGACCGGCCACAGGGCCGCCAACGACAAGATTCTTCAGCCCCTTGGGCTGGGCAGCGTCGTCGGCCTTTGCAGCGAGCTCGCCATTGATGTAGATGGCCTTGAACGTGGCACCATCGCTGACCATGGCAATGTGCGTCCAGCGGTCATAGTTGGCATCACCAAACGGCGTCGAGATTCGCCCCTTGCCGCCAATGTCGCCATAGTCCCAGTAGATCCGTCCGTCTTCCCATGGACAGTGCGACTGGAAACGATTTCCAGCGTTATCGGCTTCGCTGAGCATGAAGGAGGTCGAGGCTTTGAGCGTCGAGCGTTTGACGTAAGTCCAGAACTCCACCGTTACCGCGCCGCCATCCCAGGTTGCTGTGGGGTCGGAGGCACGCTGGGCATTTCCGTCAAACGACAATGCCGAGCCGGCGCAATTCTTGGTCGTGATGAATGTCGATGTCGCAGACCAGGGTCCGACCATGGTCTGGTTCAGTGCTCTCACGCGCCAGCGACGCGTGACGCCGAAGTCGAACGGCACGACGATTGAACCGGCATCGCGCATCACATAGACCTGCTCCAGGTCCTGGAATGCCGCATCAGTCGCAACATTCACTTCGTACTGGTCCGCCCCTTCGACGGTGCTCCATACCAGGTCAGCCAGTGCGGGAACGCTTTGCGTGGCCTCCTGCGGCGATACGATCATCGGAGCCGCAAGGTCACTACCCGAGGGATAGGACATCGGACGCTCACCCACGGCTGGAGTGAAGACGCTGATCTGCGAACCCTTGATAGCGCGAAGCGCGTAGATGTATCGACGGCCGTTTTCAAGACCGTCATCGACGAAGGTTGTCACCGTCGGACGCAGCGTGCGGATTTTCTGCATACCGGTCTGGTCCTGGCCGCGCCAGAGCTCGATGCGGGTTGTCGGATCGGATTCGAACATCGTCCACGAAACGATCACACGGTTAGGGCCGGCTTCAAGGCGAACGCCGGACGGTGGTGTGAGCCCCCTGGCCGTGAACTCGCGCCAGAACCGGTTGTTCGACTTCTCGACATCCTGCTTAGCATCCACGTTGAGTTCGATGTAGTGGATGCCATTGGCCATCACCGGTGAAGGGGGCATGGTGATCGTGTCCTGAGAGAGGCCCCTTAGCAGAGCGATCGTCATCGTGGTATCGTAGGAGGTTGCCGGTGCGCGGTTCCAGCGCATTGTTAACCTGACAGATACATCGGACATATCCAGCGTGCCGTTGTTACGAACCACCACACGAGGGGCAAGGGGCGTGTTGATCGTGCCGTCTATTCCAGGTTCTACGATGTCGTAGGCCTGCACGTCGCGTTCGGTCGCGATGGTGAAGACAGCATCGGACACATCCCATGCGCCGGAGTTCATGGCACTGCGAATGCGAACCAGGCATTGTTTTGAGGGCGTGAACGGCACGGTCCACTTGTACGACCCCTTTGGCGCTTCGACCAACCGCTGCACCGTGAACCAGTCTGCACCATTGTCGGTGGAGTAGTCGATGAAGACCGAAGGTGTGCCTGTGGCTGTGAACGTGATATCGACGGTCGTGCCGGAGACAAGTGTTTCCGAACCGTTAGGCGAGAGCACCTTCACCGAACCGGAGTCGCGGTCGGCAACGGCAAACGGACGCGTGAGAATGTTGTTCGTCGAAAACTTGTCCGAAGCCAGTTCGATGGCCACTCGGGTCAGATAGCTATCCGCCGTATCCAGAGTTACGGTGTTGAACGTCACGAGCTGTGACTGCCCCGGTTCAAGACGCCCAAGCGTTGCGACCATGGTTTTACTGAAGGTGTTGTTGAGTCGTGTCAGGGAGCACCGAACGGTAGCCCCGGTAACAGCTCGCTGACCCAGGTTTCTAACGATGACCGATGGTGCGAAACTCTGCTTGGTAAGAACCGTCGCACCGTTGATCGGCGTGCGAATATCGATGACCGCCAGATCAGTGTCCTTCTGTGTCGGCTCAGGTCCCGTGCATCCAGCATTTGCCAGCACACGATTGAACAGCGAAGCAACACGATGATGAAACTGCAGCTCTGTTCCCTGGTTCTGCAGGTGGCAGTAGCTCATGATCGTGCCACGCCGCGCACGCGTACCAGAGTAGCAGCCGCCTTCGGCATTCCAGCACGAGTCGATCGGTGGATTCCATCCGCAGTTGTGAGTGTGCGACGAGCCGATATTGTGCCCGAGCTCATGTGATGTCACATCAACATCCCACTGGTAACCGGGAGCGGGGAAATTCACACGTCCGTCCACGCCGGAGACGTTATACCCGAAACCGCCGCACAGAACACCTACCCATGCAAGGCCGCCACCGCCCTCGCCCGAGATCAGACACGTGACGCTGCGGTTAACATGCTGCATGGAGTTATTCCAGTGGTCACGCACGCGTCCGAGCTTGTCACCGATCTCACCCGGGAACGGATCCGTCGAGGTCCACACCCGCAGATATGGCACGCGTATGATGACGTTCGCATCTCGCGAGAAGACCATGGCATCGGCAGCGATGATCGCAATGGCCGAGGTTGCTGCCATTGAGAGATTGCTGCCAAGATTTTTGTAGAACGAGAACGTACAGTCGAGGGCCAGCTGCAGCACACGCCGCGTTGCATCCTGTGGGTCTTCCTCAGCCCCTTTCACGCGCTCCCAGGCGTTGACCATCTGCATGATCGAGTCACTCTGGCGCTGGTATTCTGGAAGATTCTCGGCAAGACACCGCGCTGGTGTTCCCATGCCGGGCGTGACCTCATAGATGACATGCGTGGCAACCCGTCCGCTGATCACCGTATCGGGGGAGATCATGTACCGGCGCGTGCCTTCGGGTTCCGGGACTTCGACAAAGCCCACGACGTGCGTCGAGAACGCCGCGATCAGAACCGACGAGCCAGGCAGCCCGTCGATACTTCCGCGAAAGAGACCATGCTCGGGCAGGTCATGAATCTGCTCCCCATCGGCAGTGCGATCAACCAGAACGGCGTCGTGCGTAAAAAGGCGGAAGCAATTTCCCAATGCCGTGACCATACGTCCACGCAGTGGCAGGCGTATCGAGACCGTGGCATCCGGACGCAGCGCCTCAACAATTCCCGCTGGCGGAAGCACCACGGAAGCCCCCTTTGGAAGGGGCTCACGCGAACGCAACCGATCGATGCTCGTCGGCGTAAACGTCAGCTGAGCCACAGAAATCAGCGGCACCATCAGGGACATCATGAGCACCATCAGCGGAGACATCGACGGCATTGATCACCTCACGTTTGAAAAGTGCGGCCAAAATACCCCGTTCGGGTCTGATATTTGGGAATGTTTTCCCTCTTCGATCAGCCCAATGACGCTGCCGAGCGTATCCTGGAACTGCGACGTCAGATCCTGCATCACGACCGGCTCTACTACATCGAAGCTCAGCCCGTGATCTCCGATCGCGAGTATGATGCGCTTCTCGACGAGCTTATCCGGCTTGAGAAGAATAACCCGGAGCTGGTCACACCCGACTCACCCTCGCAGCGGATAGGCGGCCAACCCATAGGAACCTTCGAAACCGTCACGCACGTGATTCCAATGCTGTCGCTGGCCAACACCTATTCGCGTGAAGAAGTCGAAGACTTTGACCGTCGTGTGCGTCAGGGTCTGGAAGGGGCCCCAACGGCCTACGTGTGCGAGCTCAAGTACGATGGTGTGGCGATGTCGCTGACCTATGAGAACGGTGTTCTTGTGCAGGCTGCAACGCGCGGAGATGGCCAGACGGGTGACAACGTGACGGCGAACGTGCGGACCATTCATGCCGTGCCCCTTTCCTTCGACCATACGACGATCCGCTCGGCTACAGTTCGTGGTGAAGTGTACATGCTCAGCGAGACCTTCCTCGAGATCAACCGACGGGCCGAGGCGCAAGGCGAGAAGTCCTATGCCAACCCGCGCAATCTCACGGCCGGCACGCTCAAGCAGAAGGACCCAAAGGCCGTTGCCCGACGTCGACTGGAGTTTGTGGCGTACTGGATGGACACCCCGGATGCCGAACTCAGCGAGCACTCGGCCAACCTCGAACTTCTTCAGCAGTTAGGCTTTCCGACCTCGCCGGCCACAGCTACGTGCGGCTCGGTGGAAGAAGTCATGTCCTTCCTTAGCCAGTGGGACGAGCGTCGGTTCGATCTTCCGTTTCAGATCGATGGCGTCGTTATCAAGGTCAATTCATTGCGCCAGCAGGCAGAACTAGGCTTTGTGGCTCGCTCACCGCGCTGGGCAATAGCCTACAAGTATGAGGCGCGTAAGGCTCGCACACTTCTGCGGGACATTACGCTGCAGGTCGGTCGCACCGGTGTGGTAACACCAGTCGCCGAGCTGGAGCCTACCCTTCTTGCAGGTTCGACCATCTCGCGAGCGACCCTTCATAACGAAGATTACGTTCGTGATCTCGACCTCAGGGTCGGCGACACGGTTATCATCGAAAAAGGGGGCGACGTGATCCCCAAGGTCAGTGGAGTGGCTACCGAGCTGCGACCGGCCGATGCACAGCCCTGGCATATGCCGCACATCTGCCCGTGTCCGCGAAACTCCCACCTGCACCGACCGGAAGGTAATGTGCAGTGGTTCTGTAATGATGCCCAGTGTCCCTGGCAGCTGCGTCGGACGCTTGAGCACTTCGCATCGCGCGATGCCATGGACATTGATGGCCTTGGCGAAAAGGCTATTGAGCAATTCATCGAGGCCGGACTTCTGACGTCGATCGCTGACATCTACCGTCTTGAAGAGCGCTCGCCCGAGATTCTGAAGCTTGAGCGATGGGCACCGAAGAGTCTGCAGAAGCTCGTCGACGGGATCAATGCAAGCAAGAAACAGCCGTTTGAACGGGTACTCTTCGCTCTCGGCATCCGCTTAGTGGGCGAGGGTGTTGCCAGGATCCTCACCCGGTCCTTCACATCCATGGACACCCTGATGCAGGCGACGCCTGAGCAGCTTACAGCGGTGCATGAGATCGGTGATGCCATTGCCGAATCGATCTGCTCGTTCATGGCCGAAGAGGACAACCGAACGCTGGTCGCCTCGCTCCGTCAGGCAGGCTTGGGCATGGAATCAGGTAGTAGCGCGGCCACCAGTTCCGAGTTTGCCGGCATGACATTTGTGTTTACCGGAGAACTCACCCGGATGACACGGCGTGAGGCCGAGGAAATAGTCGAGCAGCGTGGTGGCAAGGCCTCCGGCTCTGTCTCAAAGAAGACCTCCTACGTCGTCGCCGGCGCTTCGGCCGGCAGTAAGCTTGCCAAAGCCAACGAGCTTGGAGTGCGTGTACTCTCCGAAGACGAGTTTCTTGAGATTGTCATGAACCAAGGTTCCAATTGACGTTGACGATCAGCTGGTTACGCAACTGCGTTGACGGGCCCGTCGTGCCGTCAGTTCGAAGCACCGGAATGCGATCGTCGTAAAACACATCTGACAGCCACGAGATGTTGAGCCAGCTGTTGACCTTCATCATCACGGCATTTTCCAGCGTCACGACCCATAGGTCCGGTGACTCGTACGGCATAAAGCCGTTGAACCTCGTACGCAGTGTCACGTTGGTGAACATTTCCCAGTCGATACTTGCGTTAAGGACGGCTCCGAGCGAGGTGCGCGAACGTTCACCTGGTGCCAGACCAAAGGCTCCGGATCCTGATGCAACCCCGGCGGCGATAATGCGGTCATCACTGACAAATGTGGATCGGGATGACAGTGGCGCGGCGAGGATCTTCACCTGTGATACCGGACGGAGTTCGGCACCGAGTGCCGCCGTGAGGAAGGCCGGAGCAAAGAAGCTCGAGATCAGGGTCGGGTTGCCGGCCGTGTCAAGTGCGCCGTAGTTAAAACCGTCTACGAACTGTGAGCGCAGGTCGACGAAGCCTGTGAACCGATACCAGTCCGCGGTTTTGTGGGAGGCACGGGAACTCACGATGATCCGGTCGTCAGACTTCTGAATGGCCAGCTTGCCCTGCTTGACCAGGCCATAACCGAGCTGAACTTCATTATCCCAGAAAAACACCGAATCAGTGTAGTCATACGACGCCAGACAGTTCAGCGCAACACTGATGGCGTCCTGACCGCCCCCTGTCCAGTTCGTCAACTGAACCGTTGTAAAGCCGACACCCAGCTTCGTGTACCACGACCATGGACCGGACGCAGCCTTGTTGGCAGGAATCCGGCTGAGCGAGTCGATCGTGAGCTTGGCATCTACTTGGGCCATGATGCATGAGGCTGACGACAAAAGAACGACGACCAGAGCTTTGATACGAGGGGACATGTGCAGATCCTGATCACAGAGATGGGTGAAAGCGCTACAAAAGTAGGCCGTGCGACTCGACAGGCATAACTTCGCGGCCACTCCCGACAATGAACACGCCCCACCCAGCCCCTTTACCGATAGCCATCAGGCTCCATGCCGAAGCTGCTCCGTCATGTGCCGGTGTATGTATAGCGATGATCGACAGTGACTTCGTCATTCATCCGGATCTGACCGAACCAAAGAACCGCATTGTGCGCTACGTCGATGCCGTCGAACGGACCGAACATCCGATGCCGCCTGATGCGGCACTTGCCCGCCACTGGCACGGCACCATGACGGCCTGCACGGCAGCCGGTAATGGCCGGCTCTCGCGGGGACTCTACACATCACTGGCTCCCGAGGCGCGTCTGGTGCTGATCCGCACCATGAACGACGCCGGACGTGTTACCACGCCGTGCATCACTTGGGCACTGCGATGGATCTCAGATCACGCCGCTGAATACGGGATACGTGTGGTAAATATCAGCGTCTATGCCGATGAGCTTGACCAGACACTGGCCCATCCGGTGAATGCCGCCGTCGAGGACCTCGTTGCCATGGGCCTCGTCGTGGTCACGGCCGCCGGCAACAACCCACTTGCCCCGATACGTCCTCCGGCCGCAGCACCCGGTGCGATCACGGTTGGTGGACTTGATGACCGTAATTCAATGACCAGCGACGACAACATGATGTATCCGTCGGCATTCGGGATCACAGACATGGGCGTGCAGAAGCCCGAGTTGATCGCCCCGGCGATATGGCTGGCCGGCCCCCTGATGCCCGGCTCAAAGCAGCAACGCGTGGCATCGGCTCTCTTTGCCATGGAGGCCCTGGAGGATGAGCTCCTGACGGAACTGGGGCCTCGCCTCATCGAACATGCAGGTCTTGCCCCGGCAGATTGGCCAATGGCCGATATCCGGGAGCTTCGACGCCGGATCGAAGCCATGATCTTCGACCAGCAGCTGGTGAGCCCGTACTACAAGCTCGTGGACGGTACCTCGTTTGCCGCCCCGATCGTCAGTAGCATTGTTGCCCAGCTTCTGTCCGCCGATGCGCGGCTTACACCCCAGCAGGTAAAGGGCATCCTGATGGAGACCGCCCGCCCCCTTGCAAACGTGGCCACAACACGGCAAGGGGCTGGCATTGTTGATCAGGCTGCGGCCATTAGATGGCTACGGCAACGTACCGGCTAAATTCCGCTGTGACGGAGGATATCGAGGGCATCAGAGCCGTAGTTTTGTGACATGATTCTTCAGATCCTGCTTCTTGCCGTGTCGGCCGTGATTGCGGCCGCACAAGTTTCTACCACAGCCGTAGAAGGTCTGCGCGATAAGCGCATTCCGGTCGTTGCCTATGTCAACTGCACGGCCGTTACTCAGCCCGGCGTCAGGATCGACTCGGCCGTGATCATCGTCCGGGGCGAGCGCATCGCAAGCATCGGCAAGGGCCTTGCCATTCCGCCGGGCGCCGTGGTGCGCGATATGGGCGGCTCGTGGGTCTATGCCGGTTTTGTCGAACCGTTTCTGCCGGTGGGTTCGCTGGGTCAGGACAAAGAAGGCGCTCGTGGCGGTGCGCGCTGGGAGGAAGACGAAAGCCCCATCACACCCCGTCAGCAAGGAGCCCACTACTGGAACCAGGCCGTGCGTCCGGAGCGGCGGGCATCAGATGCTCTGACCATATCGGCCGATGCGGCCAGGGAATGGCAGAAGCTCGGCTTCACATCCGCTGCAACAGTCTCCAACGACGGGATCTTCCGAGGCAGCGCCGCCTCGGTGCTATTGCGCTCAGGCACGGCATCGGAGACGATTATCAACGACGGAGTGTACCAGGCGCTGTCGTTCACCAAGGGGTCGTCGAAGACGCCATATCCGTCCTCACAGATGGGCTCGATCGCTCTTATCCGTCAGGCGTTCTACGATGCCGAATGGTACGGTCGTGCTCACACGATGGCAGCACGGGGCTCCATGCAACGTCCACCGGAGTTCAACCACTCTCTCGATGCACTGCGCTCGGCCGTGGCTTCCAAGGTTCCGTTTGTTGCCGAGTGCATTGACGAGCACGATGTGAGCCGCTGGAACCGCATCGCTCGCGAATTTTCGGTACCGATGATCCTCAAGGGCACGGGCAACGAATTCCGTCGCCTTGGTATGGTCTCGAAGATCAAGCCCGATATGATCATCCCGGTGAATCTGCCGAAGGTCCCGGACGTGCGTGACCCGAACGCAGCCTACGAGGTCGATCTTGCCGACCTGATGACCTGGTACTGGTCTGCTGACAATGCGCGCCTGCTGGACTCCGTGGGCATCCGCTTTGCATTCACCACGGACGGACTCAAGGACCGTTCGGCCTTCCTCGGCAACGTCCGCGAATGCGTCCAGCGTGGCCTGCGTCCGGAAACAGCATTGGCTGCCATGACCACCGAGGCGGCTCGCATTGCCGGCCTGGGGGATCGCGTGGGCAAGCTTGAGCAGGGCTTTTACGCCAACTTCATCGTGATGTCCAAGCCGATCTTCGACAACGGCAGCGAACTTCGCTCGGTTGTCGTTGCCGGACGTGAAAACGCCATGTACTTCCCGGCCGAAGTGGACCTTCGTGGACACTGGACACTTTCAGCGGCCGGCCTTCCGTCGGGCAAGCCCCTTCGCATTTCGATCACCGGCTCGGCCGAGAATCCGGCCATCGAAGCACGACGTGATTCCCTCACCCTGCCATCATCACTGTCTGTGCAGGGACGTCGCATAACGCTGACCATGACCACTGACACGATCGGTCTCAAAGGCACCATTCGTGCAACGGCCCTTGCCGATAGTGTGATGATTACCGCCGAAGCTGTGATGCCGAACGGCGCAATGGTGTCTCTGGTACTGCGCCGCGATTCGCTCCTGCGCGAGACGAAGAAGCCCGATGCCGCCGTGGCCGGAGTCCGGCAGCGCCGTGCGATGCCAATGATCGCCCCCTTCGGTCCGTATGGGCTGGAAGCGCAGCCGAAGCAGCTCAGCGTGGTTCTCAAAAACGCACGTGTATGGACGTCGGCTGCCGCAGGGATCCTCGACAGTACGGACGTTGTTCTGCGCGACGGAAAGATCTCTGCCATCGGCAAGGGGCTGACTGCCGACACAACCATCGACTGCACCGGCATGCAGATCACACCCGGAATCATCGACGAACACTCGCACATCGCTATCAGCCGCGGCGTCAATGAAGGCACGCATGCCGTGACGACCGAGGTCCGCATCGGCGACGTGGTCAACCCCGATGACGTCAACATCTACCGCCAGCTTACCGGCGGCATCACCTCGACGCACCTGCTGCATGGCTCGGCCAATCCGATGGGCGGTCAGCTGCAGTACATCAAGACGCGCTGGGGTGCCGACGCCGAAGACCTGAAGGTGGAAGGGGCCATTCCAACTGTCAAGTTCGCCCTCGGCGAAAACGTCAAGCAGGCCAACTGGGGTGATCGATACACCGTGCGCTACCCGCAGACGCGCATGGGCGTGGAAGAGATCATGCGCGACGCATTCCGCACCGCCAAGGAGTATGAACGCGAGATGCGTGCCGGTGATCCAACGAAACCCGTCCGCCGCGATCTGCAGCTCGACGCCCTCGTCGAGATAGCCAACAG
This sequence comes from Ignavibacteria bacterium, assembly GCA_040380835.1. Lineage (GTDB taxonomy): Bacteria > Bacteroidota > Ignavibacteria > Kapaibacteriales > Kapaibacteriaceae > UBA10438. The sequence goes on from JBEIIK010000025.1 coordinate 13,646, forward strand.
CAAGCGCAACATCCATTGCCACTCATATGTGCAGAGCGAGATCCTGATGCTTATGCGCCTGGCCGAAGATTTTGGATTCCGTGTGCACACGTTCACACACATCCTCGAAGGCTACAAGGTTGCCAGGGAAATGGCAAAGCACGGAGCCCGGGCGTCATCATTCGCCGATTGGTGGGCCTACAAGTTCGAGGTCTATGATGCTATCCCGGAAAGCCCTGCCATCATGCACGAACAGGGTGTGACGGTGTCGATCAACTCCGATGACGCCGAGATGGCGCGCCGTCTCAATCAGGAGGCCGCCAAGAGTATCAAGTACGGTGGAGTTTCTGAAGAGGATGCCATAAAGTTCGTTACCATCAATGCCGCCAAGCAGATGGCCATCGATCAGCGTCTTGGAAGCATCGAGATTGGCAAAGATGCTGATGTGGTCGTCTGGACCGGTAATCCGCTGTCGAACATGTCACGCGTTGAGCGCACGTTCGTTGACGGACGTCAGTACTTTGCCCGCGATGTCGATCAGCAGATGCGTCGGCGCGATGCAGAACTGCGGGCCTTCCTCGAGCAGGAAGCCATCACGGCCATCGGTCAGGGGGCTTCCTCTGCCGCCGGAGGACGTGGTCCGCGGCGCGAGTATCACTGCGATACGGCCGATGACGAAGTGGCCGGCAGCAGTCAGAGTCGATGAAGATTCTCGATGCCGACATCGTCGCTGCATCGGCATCCGCTCGGATGCTCTTCAACGGTGACCCTGGCCTGATTGACCGATTCGCGGTAATGTCCGTTACAACGGAGCTCTGCCACAGGCGTGCTCTTCAGGGGGCTTCCAGGTCCCGGCTTGCCCGGCTCATCGAAGACTCGATGGTCCCGCACCAACTGTCAGAAGCCCAGTCCGCAGCTCTGGACGTTCTGCATGACAAGGCCTCGGTCGTCGTGGCCACAGGTCAGCAGATCGGGATGATGGGCGGGCCCATGTACACACTATACAAGATCCGCACGGCTGTTGCCGAAGCCAGACGCATCAGCTCGACACTGGGCGTTGCCTGCACGGCCCTATTCTGGCTGGAGGATAACGATCACGATGCCGCAGAAGCCGCAGCACTGACGCTTCAGGGTCCGGATGCTCTGCCTGTGGCGGTTCACGTCTGGAACGCTGATCAGCGACGACTGCCCGTGAGCCTGCGCCTTTGCCACACACAGATGCACGAGCAGGTGGCCGCCGCCGCGCATGCGCACCTGACGGGTGCACATGCGCAGGTAACCACCGAACGGATAGCAACGGCCTGGTCGGCCGGCACTCCGTGGGGTGATGCCTTCCTTGCCATGCTGGCCCCCTACCTTGAGCGATGGGGTGTGCTCGTGGTGCGAGCCAGTGAGGTCATCCGATCCGGTATGCATCAGCCTCTGGTGCTGATGGAAACCGAAACCGGCGCCATTACGACGGCGCTAGCCGATGGCACAGCCGCGTGTGAGCAAGCAGGGATTGTCGTGCAGGCCACGGTGCCCGAATTCGGGTTCTTTGTCCTGGACGACAACGAACGTCGGCGTCCGCAGCGCACGGAGCCTGGACTTGACCAGCGGGCCAGAACTTCTCCACAGGATTTCAGTCCGTCGGTACTTACGCGCCCCTTGGTCCAGGATGCCCTCTTTCCGACTGTCGTCAATGTTCTTGGCGGCGCCGAACTCTCCTACCATGCCCAGCTTGCCGAGGCCTACCGCACCTGCGGCATCGAGCAGCCCGTGCCCGTGTTACGTCATGGAGCAACACTGCTAACACCAAAGGTTCGGCGGCTGATCGGTAAATCGGACGTGCCACTGGAGTCGTATCTGCGTCGGTGGTCGGACATCGAGCGAGACCTTGCAACGGAGCTCACGCGCGAGATGTTTCCCGAGCGGTCCCAACGTGATGTGATCATGGAAACGCTACTGGTCCCCTATCGAACGGCGGCCGAGGCAACAGACGTAACGCTGATCCCGACCGTTGAAGCTCAACGCGCGGGCATCGCCTCCGCTCTCGATGCCCTTGAGGGCAAGATCCGCGCGGCCGCCAAGCGCCGTCATGCGGCGGTGGTTGATCGTGCCCGAAGCGTCAATGCATCTCTGATGCCGGCCGACACACTGCAGGAGCGAGTCTATCCGCTGGCGCAGTGGGAAGCCCAGGTCGGAGTTGAGGGCATGATCGCGGCTCTGGAGGTCTTCGATGCCGTTGCCCCCGGACGCCACGTGGTCATCGACCTTGAGGCCGGCAATGCCAGCAGCTAGACCGTCCCGTATCGCCGTTGTCGGTGGTGGCATCGGCGGCATTGTGGCAGCTATTCAACTTGCCGGCAGGGGGCACCGGGTGGACCTATTCGAACAGGAGGAGCGCCTCGGTGGCAAGCTCAATAGAGTTATCCTTGACGGTAGCACTTTCGAGACCGGGCCCACGCTGTTGACGATGCCATTTGTCCTGGACACCGTGTTTTCTGCTGTTGGAGCGCGTCGTGAAGACTACCTGACACTGTTGAAGGTGGACCCTGCCTGTCAGTACCGATGGAGCGATGGTTCGCGCCTGGATCTGCCCTTTGATCCTGAGGACGTCGTCACATCCATCGAGGCCTTCTCACCGGGTCAGGGGGCACGCGCCCGCTCCTATCTCGACCATGCACGCCGGGTGTACGAACTGACCAGGGACATCTTCATCTTCGGCGAGTTTGATGGACTTGCCGAGCTCTTTAAGCTTCGCAACCTGCCTCTTCTGCCGTCGCTGCCGCTGCTTCGCCCCTTTTCAACGTTGCATGCGCATAACGCATCAATGTTTGCCGACAAGCGCCTTGTGCAGCTTTTTGACCGGTTTGCGACCTACAACGGGTCATCACCGTTCCGAGCTCCGGCAACGCTCATGGTTATCCCCTGGGTGGAGATCGGCTATGGCGCATGGTACCCGCTCGGAGGCATGCATACCGTAGCAGACGCGCTGGCCCGACTTGCCTTCGAGCTTGGTGTGGGCATCCACCTAAATACTCCGGTGCGGCGCATCCGTGTCGAAAACGGGCGTGCCTGCGGCGTCGAACTTGACGGCGACATCGTTCATCGTGCCGATCATGTGATATCGAATGCCGACGTCACCGTAACGCGCCGTGCACTGCTGGGCATGGATGTCAAGCTGCCCCAGGACCCGTCCTGCAGCGGCCTCGTCTTGCAGATCAGCACCGACCGTCAGGATCGGGAGCTGGCTCAGCACAATATCCTGTTCAGCGATGATTATCATGGCGAGTTCAACGCCGTCGAACGCGCCCTCTACCCGCATCCGGAGCCTACCATCTACATCTCGCGGTCCTTTCACGCCGATGCCACGCTGGCTGCCCCCGGGCGCGAAAACTGGTTTGTTCTGGTCAACGCTCCGGCAAGGGGCTCAGGGTCGCACCCGCAGGACATCACACCATCGGTCTGGGAAGGCCGGGCCGAGGCGCAGGCCGAGCTTGTTCTGCGCCGCATGGAGCGCTTCGGCCTGCGTCCGCACATCCATGCTATGAACATCCGTACGCCCGACACCATGGCCCGGCAATGGTCAACTGACCGTGGGTCGCTCTATGGAGCATCGTCGAACACACCATGGAGCGCGTTCCTTCGTCCACGCCAGCGCTCCGGCGAGGTACAAAATCTTTGGTATGTTGGTGGCAGTGCTCACCCCGGCGGCGGCATCCCCCTGGTTGCCACCAGCGGCATGATCGCCGCAAAACTCATTCACTCATCTTCGGTCTGATCACCATGCATTTTCGTCTGCTCATCCCAGTCATTCTGCTTCTGGTCACCTCCTGTGCCAGTATCCGAGATATGGCCAATTCACTTATGTCGCTCAAGGACATGCAGTTCCGTGTCGTGCGGGTCGAGAACATGCGTGTAGCCGGCGTCGATGTTTCCCGACTGCAGAATCTTAAGGGGCTTTCGGCCGGCGATGCCTTCAAGCTGCTTGATGCCTATCACTCCAAGCGGCTGATGACAACATTCACCCTGTTCGTCGAGGCCCGCAACCCCAACGATGGAAGCGGTGGCGGTAAGCCTGCCAGCCTGACGTTGAAGTCACTCCCGTGGAAGCTTTACATTGACGAGCGTCCAAGCGTCAGCGGCGACATCCGTAACGAAGTTGCTATTCCGGGCGGGGTAACATCAGCCCCTTTCCCACTGGAGATCTCCGTGGATCTGTCGTCGGTGATCAACGACCGTGGCTATGAGGAACTCATGGCACTGGCATTGTCGATCGGCGGAGCGAACTCCGAGCCAACCAAGGTCATGGTAGAGGCTACGCCAACCGTCAGTACGCCATACGGCATCATGACGAGTCCGCGCCCGGTGCGCATTGTCAACACGGAGTTCCGGGCGAAGTGATGGACATTGCCTTACTGGCCATCTCGGTCATCATCAGCGGCTACCTGGAACTGGTTGCCACAGTCCTTGCGAATCTTCCGATCTCGGTCGTCAGTACGATGGCCGAAGAAGGTTCTGCGATCGGGCGTCGATTAAAACGTGCACTGGATGAACCGAACGAGGCGCGACTCTCCATAAGTCTGATCGACGTGGTTGTGCAGATTCTTGCCGTTGTTGGCATGATGATAATGACAAACAGCGACGGTGGACGAATCGCCATCGACGTGACGCTGCTGGCCACCGGCCTGGCCCTTGTCAAGGTGGTGGCGAGCACCGTCGGTGAGCGATCTGCCGAGCACCTGCTACGCTTTGCCAGCAACTCACTTGCCATCGTCTCGGTCCTTGCCACGCCGATGCTGCTCGTGCATCGTTTGCTGGTAACGCTTACCAAGCCCCGCACGCAGGAGGAGGAAGAAGAAGAAGCTCGCGAAGAACTCGAAGCACTAGTCGAAACGGCGCGTGAAGAAGGGGCTCTCGATCCGGGTGAGTACCGGATCATGACCAACATCATGCAGCTCAGTAGTATTGAAGTTGGCGACGTCATGACGCCACGCATGGTGGTCTCCTCCATGAGTTCCGAGCTCACAGTTGCCGAGGCCATCAAACAGCCCGAGCTGCAGATGTTCTCACGACTTCCGATCTACGATGGGTCCGACCTGGACTCGGTCACCGGCTACGTTATGACCAAGGACATCCTGCGCGCGGCGCTTGCTGGACGCCATACCGTTGAGCTTTCACGGCTCAAGCGGGATATCTCCTACATCCCTGAGAACATCACGCTCGACCATGCCCTGGAGCAGTTTCTGCAGCAGCGTCAGCACGTCTTCATGGTCGTTGACGAGCATGGCGGCGTCGAAGGGATCATCACCATGGAGGATGTACTCGAGACGATGCTCGGAGCCGAGATCGTTGATGAGGCAGATCATGTTGTGGACCTGCGCGCACTGGCCAAGCAACGTCGCGATGCGCGTGTTGCGCGGATCACCCAGTCGTAATATTCTTGACGTTGACAAACTCTAGAAGTCCCCAGCGACCGAGTTCGCGCCCATAGCCGGACTGTTTGACACCGCCGAAGGGCAGCAGGGCATGGCTGCGAACAAAGTCATTGATAAAGACCGTTCCCGTTTGAAGTTGTGCGGCAATGCGGCATGCGTGCTCATGATCTTCCGAGAACACTGCTGCGCCCAGTCCGTACATCGAATCATTGGCCTGAGTAACGGCCTGCGCATCGTCGGCGAACCGGGTGACCGTTGCAACGGGTCCGAAGAGTTCCTCACGAAAGGCCGGGTTGGACGTGTCGACGTCCACCAGGAGCGCGGGAGCGACGTACCATCCCGTAGGCGGCACGTCCTGCTGCGATCGCTGTGTAGCCAGGCGAGCCCCCTTCCCGAGGGCCCTGCGCACCTGATCCAGAAGCGTTTCGCGAAGGTCGACTCGGGCCAGGGGGCCAACCTCTGTTGATGGCTCCAGTGGGTGTCCGATGACGGCCGAATCGAAGCGATAGGCAAGACGGCTGACAAACTCGTCATGGACAGAGGCGTGGACCAGAAAGCGCTTTGCGCCAATGCATGACTGGCCGGCATTGAGCAGACGTCCGCTTGTGCAGGCCTGCACCGTGCGATCCAGATCGGCATCGTCCAGAACGATGTAGGCATCGCTCCCGCCAAGTTCCAGCACCGTCGGCTTGATGCTACGACCTGCCAGCTCCGCCACCGCCCGCCCGCCCGCGGTCGAGCCCGTGAACGTCACAGCCGCGATCAACGGGTCGGCGATCACCTCGGCCACCTTTGGAATGTCGATCAGCAGCGCCGCAACGAGGCCGTCGGGAAGCCCCGCCTGGCGACAGATATCCGCTGCCATGAGGGCGCATCCCATTGTCGTCGGGGCGTGTTTTAGCAGCACACCATTGCCGGCGATGAGAGCCGGTGCTGCAAAGCGGAAGAACTGCCACATCGGGAAGTTCCAGGGCATGATCGAAAGCACTAGGCCAAGGGGCTCATAACAGATGCGGCTTTCACGAAAGCCAGCATCAATGAATTCGTCGGCCAGCACCGACGGCCCCATCGACGCCATCGTCCGGCATACCCCAGCCGATTTTTCCATTTCGGCACGTGACTGCTCAAGGGGCTTGCCCATCTCCGCCGTGATCAGACCAGCTCCCCTTTCGAGGTTCTGCAGGATCACGTCGGCAAGACGTACTACACGAGAGGCTCGCTCTGCGACGTCAATACCACGCCAGACTTGCTGTGCCTGACATGCCTGGTCGATGATTTTCCGCACGTCATCGTCCGTGTGCGCCGGAAACTGGTCGATAGCGCTTTCCGTTGCCGGATCAATACTGAAGAAGGTCATGAGAACAAATTTAGATTTGCATCCATGGAAACACTGCTGACAACCGACAGTCTCGTTTCGCTGCTCACGCTCACCGTCCTGGAAATCGTGCTTGGCATCGATAACATCATCTTCATTTCGATCCTCGTCGGGCGCCTCGAGGAGAAGGATCAGGCAAGGGCCCGCACCATCGGGCTTTCGCTGGCCCTGGTTCTGCGACTCATCTTCCTGATGGGCGCTGTCTGGATCGCCCAGCTCACGGCACCGCTGTTCCATATCCCTCAGATTCTCGGAATGGAAACCCCGTGGGGCGTGAGCGGACGTGACCTTATCATGCTCAGCGGCGGTCTGTTCCTGCTTGCCAAGTCCACCAGCGAGATCCATGCCAAGCTCGAAGGCACGCAGCATGAACAGTCAGGGGGCAAACGAAGCGCATTTGCCGGCATTGTCCTGCAGATCATCGTTCTGGACATCGTCTTTTCCATCGATTCTGTGATCACGGCCATTGGACTTTCTCAGAACTTCCTTGTCATGGCCATCGCCGTGATCATCGCCGTCATCGTTATGCAGCTTAGTGCCGGCAGAATATCGGCCTTCATTCACCAGCATCCGTCGGTCAAGATCCTGGCCCTGGCGTTTCTCATGATGGTCGGTCTTGTGCTGATGCTTGAGGGTCTGGCCATCCACATTCCGAAGGGATATGTCTATGCGGCCATGCTGTTTTCGATCAGCGTTGAGTTCCTGAATATGCGTTTCCGTCGCAGACAGGGGGCTGTTCCGGTAGAATTGCGCGACTCCCCCGTAGAAGACTGAAAATGTTTTCGTTTGGAAACGATGGTAACGCTTTCTATTATCGCCGCCAACGTTCGTAAACGATGGGGGCCCTCATGCCTAAAAATCCGGCCTCGTCACTGGATGCCTCAAACATGTTTGATACCCTGTACCGGTTTCCGGAGCAGGTAAAAGAAGCTGTCAACATCGGTGAAGGCGCCCCCTTGTGGCGTCAGCAATCTACCTCTAACCGCTATGCTTTCTTCGGCTTAGGAGGATCGGCAATTGGGGCCGATCTGCTACGCAGTTATGCTGCGGCAACCTCCGGGGCTGATCACCTGAACATCTCGGTTCACCGTGGTTACGGTGTGCCATCCTGGATGGATAGTGACACCAACGTGGTGTGCTCGAGCTACTCAGGGGAGACCGAAGAAACCCTCGCGGCCTTCGATGACATCAGAAAGAAGACGATGCGAGTGGTGTGCATCACCACCGGCGGACAGCTTGGCAAAAAGGCAATCACCTATGGTTTCCCGATCATCAACATCCCGCCGGGCTACCAGCCCCGCTGCGCCATTGCCTACTCGTTCTTCCCTCTGCTGACGATCATGCAACGCTATGGGGCCATGGATACCCGCGCCGGACGGGCCAATGCCAAGGGTATCCGTGAGATTCTAGCGCACACGGACGAAGTACGGGACCTCTATGCCTCTTCAGCTGCCAAGAACCCGGCCCTGCAGATCGCAAAGAAGCTCCACGGCACCATCCCTGTGGTCTATTCCGCCAATGAACGCATGGACGTCGTAAACCTGCGCTGGCGAGGTCAGATACAGGAAAACGCCAAGCAACTGGCCTTCGGGAACCTTATCCCGGAGATGAACCACAACGAGATCAATGGCTGGCAGCACCCGAAGGGCAAAACGAAGCACTTTTCGGTCATCATGCTCCGCGACCCCGAGGATAACCGCCGCAACCAGATCCGCTTTGATGCCCTCAAGGACATCATCAAGGCCAATGTTGCAGAGGTCATTACCCCTGACATCAAGGGAGCTACCCTGCTCGGGCGCATGTTCGCCCAGATCTACCTCGGTGACTGGGTCAGCTGGCACCTTGCCGTGCTGAATAAGGTTGACCCAAGCCCCGTTCCGGTCATCCAGGCTCTAAAGGCAAAACTCGCCAAAGCTCGCTAAGGGGCTAATTTTTCGCCGGTTAGGTCGGGAAGAACGATTTTCTTCGTATTTTGCAGGTCACTGAAAATCGTTGGACGATCCTATGCCTGCAGCGAAAGCCACCAAGGCCGCTACAACCAAGACCGCAAAAGCCAAGAAGGCAGCTTCGGAAGAAGTTGACATCGATGGCGTATCAGCACCCAAGAAGACCAAGCGTAAAGCCAAGTACATGGTGCTGTACTCGCCCTTCCTCATGAAGGACACCAAGCATGAGCTGATGGGCGAGCCAACTGAGACCGAAGCCGGACGTATGCAATGGGCACGCTGCACCGTCAGCCGCCACATGCAGATGATCAATCTCGATACTCTGGCCAACAGTGCCGAGAAGAAGGTGACGGAGATCAAACTCGCACGTGAAGACTCGAAGGAGTATTCACCGAAGAACGTGTACAAGGTTGGCGACGTGATCTACCACAAGGTGTGGGATGACGTTGGCATCGTGCGCGCCAAGGAAGTGATGTCCAACGGACGTGGTGCCGTACTGGTGCACTTCGAAAAGAACAAAGAAAAACGTCTCGTCGAGAATTTCAAGTAAACTTCTAAACCCAGAGGACATCCCGTGATCGGAGTCACCGTACAAAGCAATGAGTCGATCGACCGTGCTCTTCGCCGCTTCAAAAAGAAATATGAGCGCTCAGGCGTTCTGCGCGAGTTCAAGAAGCGCGCATTCTTCGTAAAGCCAAGCGTCGAGCGTCGCATGTCTCGCCTCAAGGCTGCGCGCCGTCAGCACCGCGCACAAATGGAACAGGAATAGATACGGAATTACGGAATTACGGAATTACGGAATTACGGAATTACGTACTTCCTACACCTGTAAGATTCCAGTAAAATCGAAAATCAACAAACCGCAAGTGGTGGCGTCTTCGTCGCGCCGTTTGCGGTTTTTCTTTTCAGGTTTCAGGATTGTAATCAGTAATCAGTAATCAGTAATCAGTAATCAGTAATCAGTAATCAGTAATCAGTAATCAGTAATCAGTAATCC